>WFPG01000058.1 GCA_015487755.1 Acidobacteriota bacterium | reverse complement strand
CTGCTAAACTTTAACTCATTTTGCAATTATCACTTTTTTTTGGTTATAATCAAATTGAAAGAAAAATTGGGAGTTTATTATGGGAGCAAGAGAAGTTATAGTAAATTTAATGCCTTCGCCTCTTGTTAAAGTTTTTGCAAGGCCTTATGTGGCGGGACAGGGAATAGACAGCGGAATAAACACGGCAAAGAAATTGTGGGAAGAAAAGAAATTGCACTCAACTATAGATTTGCTTGGGGAAGAGATAAGGGAAAAAGAAGAGATAGAGAGAAATGTTCAAATTTATATGGATTTGTTGGACAAATTAGGCGAGCAGAAGTTTGCGACAGTTTCGTTAAAGCCCACCCAATTAGGTGTTTATCGGGATGAAGACGGTACAATTCAGGGGATAGATTACTGCCACGACAATATTAAAAAGATTGTTGAGAAAGCAAAAACTTATAATATCCATATAACAATTGATATGGAAAACCACCCCTTTACCGATTTAACCCTTGATATTTTTAAGTCTTTAAGAAATGAGTTTGATAATGTAGGCACTGTTTTACAGTCAAGGCTTTTCAGGACAAAGCAGGATATATTAAACCTTCCTACAGATAAAATGTGCAAAATCAGAACCTGCATAGGGATTTACAAAGAGCCTCCAGAAATAGCGTTGCAGAACAAAAAAGAAATGAAAGAAAAACTTTACGAATATATGATACTCTTGCTTGAAAGGGGTCATTACCCTGAAATAGCAACCCATGACGAAAAATTGATAGAAAGATGCATAGAGTATTTAGACAAAAACAATATTCCCAAAGACAGGTATGAGTTTCAAATGCTTATGGGAGTGCCCAGGGAGAAAATTCAGAGAAAAATCGTTGAAAGAGGCAATATAATGAGGCTTTATGTGCCATTTGCCGAAAAGTGGAAGTACGCCATAGCCTACTGTAAAAGAAGGCTTGCAGCCAATCCCATGATGGGGGCATATGTAGTTAAAAATCTTTTTGGGAAGACAACGGGAAGATAAGATATAATTTAATACATGAAAAAGCGTTACATAATCTTTATCTTACTGGCAATACTTTTAACCTATTTCTTTTACACCTATTTAAGGCACCATATATCTTTTTTTGACCACCCGAACATTTTTTTAAATGTGCTGGGGATTATAAATGTTATCCTTGTTTTAATTCTGCTATTTATCCCTATTAGAAGGATTATAAAGCCTTACTTTGAGGGAAGAAAAACAGGCTTTTACACCTTAAAGATAAGGACAAAGTTTATAATTATGTCAATAATCCTTGTTGTTGTCCCTTCCATAATAATACTTTCAATGGCTACTTTGATTATATACAAGATTATGAATACATGGCATAACCCCGACCTTCTTGATGTGTTAAAGGGGGCTGAAAAGATTGCTTCTCAATATCAAAGCGAAATTGCAAAGAATACAGCCCATTTCACAAAGGTGGTTGGAGACGAGTTGACCCCTGCAATTCTTTCGGACAATAAAAAACTTGTTAATTTTCTTGAGAAGTCTCTGGCAAAGTATAACCTTTCTTCAATAGAGGTGTATAAAAACAAAAACCTCATAACCATGGTGAAAAATAGGAAAGAGCCTTTAAAAGAGTTAAGGGCAATTTCTTTAAGGTTTCCTGAAAAATTAGACGAATTAAGTTTCTCTCAAATAGAGCAACTTCCTACAGGGATTTTTATAAGGTTCGGGACTATAATCCCGATTAGCGGGCTTGAAAAAAGGTACACTGTGGTAGGCGGGAAGTTGATAATTCAAAATATTTCTTCAGATCTTCACTTTATAGTTAACAGGTATAAAAGGTTTCAAGCGGTTCAGGAGGATATTTACTCTTTGAAACTGTTTAACATAACCTCTTTGATTTTGATAGGGATAATGTCAATGTTTTCAGGGCTTTGGGCGGGCATTAAGTTTACCGATATGCTTTTAGCGAATTTTAATAAATTGGTGTTTGCTACCGAAAAGGTGGCAAAAAACGAGTTCGATTTCACAATAGAGGTTAAGGGAAGCGACGAGTTTGCAAAATTGCTTGAATCTTTTAACAAAATGCTTGATGTACTGCGCACCCACGACCAGGAGATAAGGTTGAGAAGCGTTGAGCTTGAAACACTGAACAAGGTGTTAAAGGAAAAGAAAGAGTTTTTTGAAACCGTTCTTGACAACCTGCCTGTGGGAGTAATTGCCCTTAAAAATTACGGACAGGTTGTTTCTATAAATGAATTTGCCAAAAAGTTGTTAAAGATTGAAAGTAAAATACCTGAGGGTGTGCCTTTCCCCGCTATTGCAAATAAATCAAACACAGGAAGGTATTTAATTTCTTCCCTTGAAGAGATGACAAAAAGCGGAGAGTATTACCAGAAAAAATTGGCTTCTTTTGATACTGTTGAGGGAACAATTTCGGCAGAAGTGAGTTTTATTTTAATGAAAGACCAGTATTCAAAAGAGGTCGGCTATCTCGTAATTATAGAAGATGTTACCGAACTTGAGCAGGCACAGAAGATGATTGCGTGGAAAGAGGCTGTAAGAAGGATTGTTCACGAATTGAAAAACCCCTTAACCCCGATTAAACTTTCTGCAGAAAGGATTAAGAGAAGGGCTGAAGAGAATGCGGACAATTTAAGGGAAATAGTGCTTGAAAGCCTTAAGCCTATGATTGAAGAGATAAACGCCATGCAGTATTTAATTGAAAACTTCTCAAGGTATGCAAAGATGCCGCCTCCTGAACTTGAGCCTACGGATATCAATTTATTGATAGAGGATATACTCTCCCTTTACTCGTCTCTGCCTGCTAATATAGAGATAAAAAAGATGCTTGCGGAAAATTTGCCTACCTTGAATATAGACAAAAAACTTATGAAAAGGGCTATTTTAAACATTGTTAAAAATGCCGTTAACGCTGTTGAAGAGGAAGGCGGCGGCACAATTACCGTTAAAACAATATATTTTGCTTCGGGGCAGAAGGTAAACATTGAAATATCTGACACAGGAAAGGGCATTCCCGACACTTTAAAAGAGAAGATATTTATCCCTTATTTTTCAACAAAGCCCAAGGGGGACGGGCTCGGGCTTGCCATTGTAAGGAATATAATTCAGGCGCACAACGGCCATGTTTTTGTTAAAAACAATTTCCCCAAAGGGACAACCTTTGTTATAGAACTTCCCCTTTAATTAAATCCTTGCAACACCTAAGAAAACAGCGTGAAACACCGCTATTAAGACAAAGAAAACCTTTCTTGCAGTTATGGTAGCTTTGTTATAAAAAGAGTACTCTATTGATGTGTGTGGACAGGCTGTAAGGCAATCCCCGCACAATGTGCAGAAAAATCCCGCTTTTCCATTTTTAACATTTTCCGGTGTAAGAGAATTGTACCTGCAGGCTAAAGTGCATGCCATACAATTTGTGCAGGTATCCCTGTTTATCCTTATCCTGAAGGGGTTTAATTTTCCTAAAACGGTGGTGATAATGCCTATGGGGCAGTAAGTTGTGCAGTGAGCCATAACCCCTAATTTTCTGGAAATAAAAATCATAATCCCGACACCGACTATGCCGAATAGCCCCCCTAAAATAGATGCAATTATCCAGTTAACCCCTAAAACCCTTAACAGGTATGCTATCAATGCTACAAAGATTAGAATTAAAGCCTGAATAAACCTGTATTTAACAGAAAAGGCTTTCGGAACTTTGGTTTTTCTTGCAAGTGAATTGTCCCATGCACCTATATAGCAAAGGTAAGAGCACCATGCAGGCCCTACAAAGATAATGGTAACGGTTAAAAGTATAGGCATAAAAAACCCGTATCCCCTGTAAATAGGAACCCCTACAATCATTGCGGGAACCGGCAGGTGAAGTTTCCCGGTCATTAAGAATTTGTTAAGCCCTAAAAGCCCTAAAATTACCTGAGAAAAGAAAACAATGGAAAAAAATAACCATATCTTACTTCTTATTCCGTCAATCTTTTTTGAGTTAAAGAGCCATTCAACGACAAATGCCGAGTATGTAGCAAGCAAGAGTATTTCAACCCCTCCGCTGCCCGGTAAAAACCTGTCTGCAAGAAGTATTAAAATAGGGGATTTTGCTCTGGCAATTATCAAAACCACTGCGGTTAATATGAATGCCCATGTGGACATAGTTGAAGTGTTGCTGTTTTGCGAATACCTTTCCTTCAAGGTTTTTGTTTTAAAAACAAGCCCTGAAATAAGCGTTAAAAAGGCAACCGAAACTAAAATTATAATCATTCTTAAAAAAGGCATTTGATAATGAATTCTTATCATAGTTAGTACATAGGTTGTACGAACCCATTCAAAAAACCCAACAAGCAAAAAGAGAATGGTTACTTTTTTTACCCATTCCTTTTTCAAAAAGAAGAGAAGGGGAAATAACAGGGCAAAGAAAGTCATGGCTGGGATATTATGCCTTGAAAAGTGGGCTGCAAGAACCTCAATTGAAATTATTACAGGTAACAGTGTAAAAAGCACTTTTAAAAATTTTTTTATTTTGCCTGAATGTTTTTCTTCTTTTTTCATTTTACTCTCCTTGCTTCAAAAAACTTTTCCCAATTATATTGTTGCACATTTTTTGATAATGTTTTGTTGATGTTAATCAAAATTTTTTGTTTTAATTTGTGAAAAATATTTTTTTCTTTTAATTTAGGGATTTTTAGTATAATTAAAAAGAAATTAGTGCGTCAGTATAAAGGTATTAACCCCTTAAAAAACATAGAGAGAGGTGAAAGATGTTATTAAAAGAAAAACTTTCTGCGTTAATCCCTCAAGAAAGAGAAGCATTTAAAGAACTTAAAGCGCTTGCGGACAAAAAGGTTGACGAAGTTAAATGCGGACAGGTTATAGGCGGTATTAGAGGATGCAAGGTTTTAGTATGCGACACTTCATACCTTGACCCTTATGAAGGAATCAGGTTTAGAGGTTACACAATCCCCGAAGTTCAGAAACTTCTTCCAAAACCCAGCGAAAACGACGAACCGTATCCTTTGGGGCTTTGGTGGCTTCTTTTAACAGGTGAAATTCCTACAAAAGAAGAAGTTTTAAGCCTTGAAGAAGAATTTAAAAAGTATGCGTATCTTCCTCAGTATGTAATAGATGTATTAAGGGCTATGCCTGCCGATTCTCACCCGATGGCAATGTTTTCAACAGCAATCGTTGCAATGGAAAGGGAATCTGTTTTTAGAAAGAGATACGATGAGGGAATGACAAAGGCTGAAATGTGGGAGCCTATGCTTGAAGATTCAATCAGGTTGTTAGCAAGGCTTCCTTTAATCGCTGCATACATTTACAGAAGAAAATACAAAGAAGACATTCATATTCCCGCAGACCCGAATGAAGATTGGGGCGGAAACTTTGCTCACATGATGGGTGTTGAAAACCCTGAATACAAAAACTTAATGAGGCTTTACCTTATCCTTCACAGTGACCATGAAAGTGGCAATGTTTCAGCACATACGGGACACCTTGTTGCATCTGCTCTTTCAGATGTTTACTATGCAATTTCCGCCGCTATGGACGGGCTTGCAGGACCTCTTCACGGCCTTGCAAACCAGGAGTGCTTGAAGTGGATACTCAATTTAATGGAACACTTCGGCGGAAGGACTCCGACAAAAGAAGAGATTGAAAAATACGCATGGGATACATTAAACAGCGGCAGGGTAATCCCCGGTTACGGACACGCAGTATTGAGAAAGACAGACCCGAGATACACCGCTCAGAGGGAATTTGCTCTCAAATACCTGCCTGATGACCCGATCTTCAAGACAGTTTCAAACATCTATGAAGTTGTTCCCGAAGTATTGAAACAACACGGAAAGGCTAAAAACCCGTGGCCGAATGTTGACGCTCATTCAGGTGTTCTTCAGTACTACTACGGTGTAAGGGAGTTTGATTTCTATACAGTTCTCTTCGGCGTTTCAAGGGCAATGGGTATTACCGCTCAGATTATCTGGGACAGGGCTTTAGGCTATCCTATCGAAAGGCCGAAATCTGTTACCAGAAAGATGCTCAAAGAACTCGCAGAAAACGCAGAGTAAAAGAATATTTAAGGTTTAAAATATTTAAGGCGGCTTTTAGCCGCCTTTTTTTATTGTCAAATTAGTTTAAAAACTTGAAATTATTTTTTTAGGT
>WFPG01000057.1 GCA_015487755.1 Acidobacteriota bacterium | reverse complement strand
TACATCTCCTTGTGCACTATATCGGTGTCTTCCCCTATCCCCCTTGCAAACACCTCGGTGTACTCAAAAATAGGGGTAATAATCTCTTTAAAGTTATAGGTTTTCAAAACCTCTCTCGCCTTTTCTTCAAAAAAGCGCCACTTCTCAATATCGGGATAAAAAATATCCCTCGTTCCCTTAACCGTCTTTACAGGCATAACAATCCCCTTTAATCTTCATTTCAAACTGTAATTTTACTATAAAAGCAAAAAATTTAATAGGAAGTTGTAAAAATGCGGTGGAAATGGTAATAAAATTTTTTGATATAATTTAATAAAAATGAAGTTTAGTGTTTGCAATCTTTAAGTTACTTCTTCGGAGGCATTGCCTATGTCCGATAATTTTGAAGAGGGTTGCGGGTGTTTGGTTTTTCTGTTGATACTTCTTGTTGTGGGGTATGTGGCGAAGATTGTGGTATTGTGGCTGTTGTCTTTAGGCATTATTGGGATTATTATACTCGGTTTTCTTTTTTTAAGCCTTTTTCGTTGATTTTGCTTGCAAAAAAACGGGGCTTTTAAGCCCCGCCTGTTATGTTAGTGATTTGTATGCGGATAGTTTGAATGTGATTTTGAAGAAGATTGTCAGTTGAAAGAAAATAAAGGCAAGAACAAAGGTTAGCCATGAGTTTACAATTATCAATTTGTAACTGACGAATAAGCCAATAACTAAAATTAAGATTGCGAGTATCTGATAACCGAAAAAGGGTAAAACTCTTTCAGGCTTTGCAAAGGGTTTGAATTTGCCTTCCCTAACCGTTTTTATCCTTGCAGCGGTGTGAAATAGCGAGACAATCAAAGCAATTACAATTGAAACTATCTTTAATACATTTTGCAGAATGTAAACTGTTTTCAGGTTTATTGTGTTGTCTATTAGTTTTTTCAAAGGAAATGATACTATTCCGCTTGCAATTAGAAGGATTATCAGGTAGATAAAAAACAACCCTAAAAACTTCCAGAAGTGTTTGGGCGCTTCTTTAAGGCAGTTTGCATCTTGGTTTAAAAATTTTGAGAATATCCCCGAAAGCAGAAGCAGCCTGACAATAAAGTAAAGCAAAAATAGGAAGAGCAATACAATAGCGTAAGAGCCTATTCCCCTCATATTCGGTAAAATATCCGCCACATAGTCAATGGTAAAGTTTATGGAGTAGTAATTTCCCCTTGTGCTTCCCTTAATCATTGTAAAAACAGGGACAAAGACAAAGAGAAACATTATTAAATCTTCAAGGTAAAGTATTAAAGCTGTTTTTTTATTTTTTAGAATAAATTTAAAAGATTTCATTTTTTCCCCCTTATATCCCGAGGCTTAACGCGTTTAATACAAGTTCAAAGATTGACGCTATGCCTAAAGAGTAGTTTGCAATTGTTTTTGTTGTTTTTGAAGTGTGAGATTTTATGTTGTTTGCAAGGTTTTGATCGCAGGCGTAAACCTTGTTAGGGTCTGCAAATGCGTATTCAATAGGTGATTTTGACTTAAACTCAAAAGCCTTCCAGTCTCCGCTTCCGTCCCATTGAAAGGTTTTCCTTTCCCCGTTTTTCAAAACAACAAGCACTTTAACGGGAAGGTTTTTAAAATCCCCTCTGTTTTCCACAACCACTCTGTTTATATAGGTTTTCTCTTTGCCTTTGCTTTTTTTGTTTTTGTCTCTCTTTGTGGGGTTAAAGTTGAAATCGTAGCCGAATAGTTTTTGTTCTTTTTGAGATTTTGCAGAATAAATAGCAAAATCAAGCCTTGAGCCAGTTGTAATTGCCTGTTTTATAAAGTTGTAGTACTTTTCCCCGGCAACCTCTTTTACGCATGAGAAAAAGTCTTCAGGGGTCGGGTGGGTAAAGGCGAATTTTTGATAATAGACATTGAATATCTCCCTGAATTTTTCCTCGCCTATTAAATTTTCAAGGGTTCTTAAATAAATTGTAGGTTTATTGTATGATAAGGTTGAGTAAACCCCGTTAGAGATAAACTCCCACGATGCTTTGGACGGTGCCTCTTTGCCTTTGTACATTACAAAGCCCAGCCTTCCCATGGTGTAAGGAGGCATTTTCAAAAACGGCAAGTCTATCTGGTTTCCGTAGCCCTTTTCTATTCCGTATGCGGTTGCAAATGAGTTTATCCCCTCGTCCATCCATGCGTTTTCAAACTCGTTTGTAGCAAATATTGCATAGAAGTAGTTGTGCCCGAACTCGTGGATTATAAGCATTTCGGGAAACCTTAAACCTTCAGGGATTTTATAAGAGGTGTATCCGCCGGTTACAAGCATTGGGTATTCCATTCCCCCTGCTCCCTGTGCTTTAGGCGGTGGGCAGACAAGGGTAAAGTGGGGGTATGGGTAAGGATGTTTAGTAAGACGCGCATAAGAATCAAGCGCGCTTTTCAAAGCCTTAAACTGCCTTTTTACAGTGTGCTCCAATCCAGGCGGGTAGAGTAGCATAAGAGGGACATTGTGCCATTTGTCTTCTGCTATCTGCCATTTGTCCCATGCAGTCCAGGCAAAGTCTATTACATTCTTTGCTTCAAAGGTGTGGGTTTTAAAATTTCCCTTTTCTCTCTCTTCAACCTTAACCCCTGTTGCACCTACCACATAATCTTTCGGCGCGGTAATTGATACTTTATAGTCGGAAAAGTCTGCAAAAAATTCAGAGTTTAAGTGAAAAAGATGGCAATTCCAGCCCTTTTCCCCCTGATAAACAGCCACTTTAGGAAACCATTGCCCCGCCATAAAAAATGTTTTCCAGTAGCCCGTCCTTGCGAAGATTTTAGGGAACTTTGTTTCAAATTGAATTTCAATCGTTATTTCTTTTCCTTTTTCAGCAGGGTTTTTGAGAAAAATTACCCCGATTGTGTTGTCAGGCTTAACCCTTATTTTTGTAATCTCGTCAGGTCTAAAGAGTTTCAATTTTTCAGGGTTTTTAATCTGCCTGATGTATTTGAAGTTGTTTGTGTAATCTTCTCCGTTTACCTTTACCGATTTAACCTTGCAGTAGCCGAAGTTGTCAATTTTGTCTTCTTTAAGTTTGAAACTCCTGTGTTTTCCCCCCGATTCAGCCATAAAAACCGTTTTGTTGTTTGAAAAAGCGTTCATATAAAGGTGAAGGGGGATAATATCGGTTGGGGTTTCAAAACTGTTTTGCCACTTAATAGTTTCTTTGCCTTGAATTGTCTTTTTTGTCG
>WFPG01000056.1 GCA_015487755.1 Acidobacteriota bacterium | reverse complement strand
TAGTTTCCCCTTTAGGCGCCAATAAATTTGATACCGAAAAAAGCAAAGATTACCCTAAAAACCCCTTTCTTGCAATGCTGATTGAAATGAAAAAAACACCTTTGGTTTATACATTTGACAGAAAAAATTTAAAGGTAAAGAAGGCGGAAGGAATTCTAACCTTGCAAAATAGGGTTATAAAAAATATGAACTTTAAAAACAAAAGACTTGAGAAAAGGTTGAAGGAAATTTTAAATAAAAAATCAAAAGAAATGGAAACAGGTTACGGGCTTGATTTTAACCTTTTCCCGTATTTAAACAGGGATGTTGCAGAGGGGGAACAGTTTGAAGTTAAACAATTTTTTCTTGAAGGTGATACAAAGATAAATGCTAATGTTGTTTATAAAGTGGAAAAGATTACCGATAATTTTGTGTTTTTTAAAATAGATTCATTATTTAATGTGCCTTCCGCTGAAACCTCTTTTAACGGATTGAAAGCGATATCTTCTGTAAAAGGGAAACAAAGCGGCAGTTTAACCGTATATAGAGATACGGGGCTTCCAAATTTTTACTCGGTTGAACAAAGTATTGAGGGGGTTTTTATAATAAAAGACACTAAAGAGAAATTCCCCGTTAAGGTTAACTCGGTGGTAATTATCAGGTTTAAAAAGGCAAACTGATTATGTATTCCTTAAAAGAAATGGTTGAAAACCAGATTGTTAAAAGAGGGGTGAAAGACCCTAATGTTATTAAGGCTATGCTTGAAATAGACAGGGGTGATTTTGTAATGCCTGAAGATATAAATTTTGCTTATCAGGATAGCCCCTTACCGCTTTTAGACGGGCAGACAATTTCCCAGCCTTATATTGTCGCTTTAATGACAGAGGCACTTGAAGTTAATAAAGATTGCAGGGTTCTTGAAATAGGGACAGGAAGTGGGTATCAAACTGCAATACTCGGTTACCTTGCAAAAGAGGTTGTTTCAATTGAAAGGCTTGAATCTTTGTACAATTTAGCAAAGAAAAACCTTGAGAAATACTCTTTTAACAATGTTAAGTTGATACACGGGGATGGCAAAAATATAGAATTTGAAGACAAGTTTGACAGAATTATGGTAACTGCGGCGGCAATGAGTTTTCCTGAAAAGTTGTTTAATAATTTAAAAGAGGAAGGAATTATGGTTATCCCTATTGAGCAGGGGTTTTATCAGGTTTTGTATAAAATTAAAAAGAAAGAAGGGAAGCCTGACTTCAGGCAATTATGTCATGTCAGGTTTGTTCCCCTTGTTTAAAAGGAGGCTTTATGGATGTTTATACCGTTAACCCTGAAATTGAAAAGTACAAGAAGCAGGCTAAAAAGTTTGTGTTTTTGTTATGGATTATTCCAGTAATTATTCTTGCTTTTACTTCCTATTATACCGTTGCGCCTGACGAGGTAGGGGTTGTAACTCGTTTCGGAAAGTTTGTAAGGATTGAAAAACCGGGCTTGCATTTTAAAATTCCTTTCGGTGTAGAATTGGTTCAGAAAGTTCCCGTTAAAAAGCAGTTAAAAGAGGAATTCGGTTTCAGGACTTTGAGGGCAGGAATAAAGTCGGAGTATTCTACAAGAAGTTATCTTCACGAATCTTTAATGCTTACCGGGGATTTAAATATAGGTGAAATTGAATGGAGTGTTCAGTACAAGATTAAAGACCCGGTAAAATACCTTTTTAAAGTAAGGGATGTTAGAGGCACTTTCAGAAATATTTGCGAAGCGGTAATGAGAGAGGTAATAGGTGACAGGTCAATAAATGAAATCCTCACAACAGGAAGGGAAGAGATTGCCCAGGAGTGTAAAGTGAAAATTCAAAAGTTGTGCAATGAGTATGATACCGGGCTGGATGTAAAATTGGTTGTTTTACAGGATGTGAACCCCCCTGACCCTGTTAAACCCTCTTTTAACGAGGTTAACCAGGCTTTACAGGAAAAAGAGAATATGATTAACCAGGCATGGGCTCAGTACAACAAAGTTATACCCAATGAAAAGGGTAAGGCTTTGCAGATAATTCAGGAAGCGGAAGGTTACGCTTTAAAAAGGGTGAATGAGGCAAAAGGTGATGTTGCTATGTTTAACGAGGTTTTAAAAGAGTACAGGAAGGCACCCAAGGTTACAAAGGACAGGCTTTACCTTGAAACAATGCAAAAATTATTGCCTAAATTCGGCAAGGTTATAGTAATAGATTCCAAGCAGAAAAATATTCTTCCCCTGCTTGATTTAATGAAAGGGGGTAAGTAATGAAAAGCATGGCATTTATAGGAGTATTGGCTATTTTGGCTTTGATATTTTTATCTTCTTCGGCATATATAGTAAATGAAAAAGAGCAGGTTGTAATAACACAGTTCGGCAAACCTGTTGGCAAACCGATTACTGAAGCAGGGTTACACTTTAAAATTCCCTTTATTCAAAAAGCCAATTTCTTTGAGAAAAGGTGGCTTGAATGGGACGGAGACGCTAATCAGGTTACAACAAAGGATAAAAAGTATATCTGGATTGACACCTATGCAAGGTGGAGAATTAAAGACCCGCTAAAGTTTTTTGAGACTGTGGGAAACGAGATGGGGGCCCAGAGCAGGCTTGACGATATATTAGACGGGGAAACAAGGATTGCCATAGCAAAGTACAATTTAATTGAGGTTGTAAGGACAACAAACAGGCCTATGGAAATGGCTGCCACATACAGCGGAGAATTATCTGATAATTCAGAGTTTATTGTTAAAGTCGGCAGAGAAAAGATAACAAGGCAAATACTTGAAAAGGTTTCAAAGATAACACCTTCTTACGGGATAGAAGTTGTTGATGTTAGAATTAAAAGGGTAAACTATGTTGAATCTGTAAGGCAGAAGGTTTACCAGAGAATGATAAGTGAGAGAAAAAGGATAGCCGAGCAGTACCGTTCCGAAGGTATGGGAAAAAAGGCTGAAATAATAGGAAAAACCCAAAGGGAACTTGAAAAAATTAGATCAGAAGCCTATAAAAAGGCTCAGGAGATTAAGGGTAAAGCAGACGCCGAGGCAACAAGGATATACGCTCAGGCATATTCAAAAGACCCGCAGTTTTATAAGTTTCTTAAAACCCTTGAAACCCTTGAAAAAACAGTTAAAACCGACAATATTTTAATACTTTCAACAGATAGCGAAGTTTACAGGTTAATGAAAACGGCAAACTAAATGCGTAAAATAGGTTTTTGTATTAACTCTAAAATTGAATTGATAAATATAGTAGAAAACGGGGTGGAGTTTTTTCTAAAATCTATCTGCAAGGTTAATAGTGATACTCTTTATTGGTTTATGGTAGGCTTTCATGAGATTCTGGTAAACGCGTACCTACACGGAAATAAGAAAAAAGAAAAACTGCTTATTGATATTGCCGTTTCCTTTTACCCTGATAAATTAAAGGCATCTGTTACCGACAGAGGGAGCGGTTTTAACTTTAAAGATATCCCCGACCCGACAAAGCCTGAAAACATTTTAAAGCCGTCGGGTAGGGGTATTCTTTTTGCAAAGAATGCTTGTGACGAGGTTTTTTTAAAAAAAGAAGAAGGAAAGTTTACGGTAACCATTGTTAAAAAATTGAAAGAGGTGGAAAATGCTTGAAATCTCGGAAAGGCGTGTGGGGGATGTTATTATACTTGACTTAAAAGGAAAAATAACCATAGGCGAAGGGGACAAACTTTTAAGGGAGAAGGTAACGGAATTGCTTGAGAAAGGAGAAAGAAAGATTATTCTTAACATGGCAAGGGTAAGTTATCTTGACTCTTCAGGCACAGGGGAGGTTGTAAGCCTTTTAATGAAGGTAAAAAAGGCTGGCGGGGAACTTAAACTTTTAAGCCTTTCTCAAAAGATTAAAGACATTTTTCAAATAGCCCAGTTGCTCAGTATTTTTGATTACTATGTTGATGAAGAAGAGGCGGTAAATTCTTTTTCCTCTAATGAGTGAGGATTTTTTCATATAAAGAGGAAGCAATGAGATTTTTTACAAGGTTGGTATTTGTTTATGTGATTTTGTTTATGGGTGTTTTTCTCATTATGGATTTTCTTATTGCTTTAGCAGTTGCTAATATTGATCTAACAACACGCGATCAAATATTTTCATATTCGATTACCTTGCAGGGGGTGTTTGAGGTAATATTAATTTTTGTTTTTGTTATTCTTGGGTTTGTGCTTGTAGGAAAGAAAAGAATGTTTTTTTCAGGGTTTATACTGCTAATTTCTTCTCTTTTACTTGTTTTTAAGTATTTCCTTTTGCTGTTAAAAATCTTTTTGCCTTCTTTTGTTAACTCTTTGCCAGTTTTACTCAGGAATTCATATTTTTTTAATGGTTTGTTTTATATTGTGCTTTCTGTTTTGCACATTGTTTTCTTTATTCACTTTAAAAACAGGGACAGAAGCCCTTATTTTTTAATGGGGGGAGCGGTTGTATCTATTATTGCTTCTCTCTATAATTTTTCAATTATTGACATTTTTAACATAATGGAGATTATTGATATATTGCAAGTATCCTCTCTGTTCTGGCAAACACTGGATATGTACCTTGCAAACACCCTTATGTTTATTTTACCTGTGCTGATTTTGTTTTATTACTTTACTTTGCTTTTTACTGAAGAAAAGAATACAAATGTTTTTCAAAAAAGTGGTTGAAATATTTTTTTAATTTTGATATTTTATTCTTTGCGTGAGCCGGCGTAGCTCAACTGGTAGAGCAACTGACTTGTAATCAGTAGGTTGGGGGTTCAAGTCCCTTCGCCGGCTCCATTTTTTTATGCCTTCTTTTAAATATTCCCTCTTAAATAAATTCAAGTATTTAATATTGTTGCTAATTTCCCACTTAAATGTATAATATTTAGAGGAAGAAAGGCGGGTAATCGCAAAGGCTTTTTGCCTTTGAGGAAAGTCCGAACTCCGTAGGGCAGTGCGCCGGGGAAAGCCCGGTCTCCGCAAGGAGAAGGAAAGTGCCACAGAAAACATACCGCCCCGATGCAATCGGGGTAAGGGTGAAAAGGTGGGGTAAGAGCCCACCGCTCCGATAGAGATATCGGAGGCACGGTAAACCCCGCACGGAGCAAGGCCAAATAGGGAAGCGCAAGAGAGTTGCCCGCTCCATGCTTCCGGGTAGGCCGCTTGCGGTATCGGGTAACCGGTACCCCAGAGGAATGATTACCCGAGACAGAATTCGGCTTACAGCCTTTCTTCCACTTTAAACTTTTGAGGTGAGTATATGAAAAAAGTTTTAATTATATTATTTTCTTTATTGTTTCTTTTTCCCTCTTTTTCTCAAAATACGGATAATGAGGCTTTTAAAAAGTCTTTAAAGGAATACACAATAGGGGTTTTGTTAAGCGCAAGAGGGGATTGTGACAGGGCCATACCCCACTTTGAAAAGGCATTATCCTACCGGAAAAACATATACATTTATTTTGAACTTGCCGATTGCTATAAATCTCTTTCAGAAATGGAAAAAACAATTGAGTACCTTGAACTTGCAACAAAGGAGTTTCCGGACAACCCCGAGGGTTTTTTAAGGCTGGGAGATTATTATTCGGAATTGGTCAATGTTCTTAAATCCCCGGAAATTGTTAAAAAGGCTCTTGATAACTATAATCAGGCATTTAAACTTTCAAAAGATTACGAAGTTTATTACAAGATTATTGAAGCAAAGTTTTTACTTCAGGATTATGACGGCATAATAAAAGACTTTGAGCAATTGCCAGACTCTTTTAAAAACGATTCATACACACTTTTTTATGCGGCGGTGGCATACAATTCAAAAGGGAAAAAGTTTGAACTTTTTCAAACATTGAAAAGGCTTACAAGAATGAATTTGAAAAACCCCAGAATCTTAAACGAACTTGTTACTATGAGTTTTCAAAACGGTTTTTACCTTTTTTCTTATAAATTTTCTTTGAATTTTAGAAAGATTTACAGGGATTACAGTGACTGGGACAGGTTGTTGCTGTCCGCTTTAATGGCTGGAAAATATAAAGAGGTTGTAAAAATTTA
>WFPG01000055.1 GCA_015487755.1 Acidobacteriota bacterium | reverse complement strand
GGGTAAAAAGAATACACTCATATCACAATTTTAATAAAACACCTGAATATGATTTTCTAAAAAATATAGCCGAAAAAGAGTACAGACAATTTAACCCTTCAATAATAAAAATAGCAACTTTTGTAAATTCCGGAAAAGACAATATTGCTTTACTTTCACTTTTAAAAGAAGATATACCGTTAGTTGTGCTTGGAATGGGCGAAAAGGGCAAAAAAAGCCGCATTTTAGCACCTTTATTCGGCTCAAGGTTTACATTTGCAAGTGTTAACAATAACCCTTCGGCACCGGGGCAGATTGATTATTTTGAAATGAAAAGGTTTTATGATTTCTGGGAGGCTTTCAACAAATGACAGATTTCTATGCAGTAATAGGCAAACCTGTGGCACACAGCAAAAGCCCTTTGATGTTTAACTCTTTTTTCAAAAGTGAGGATATTGACGCTTATTATTCCCGTATTGCCTCTGAAAACCTTGAAGATGCCCTTGAAACCTGTAAACTTTTAGGAGTAAAGGGCATTAATATTACCATGCCTTATAAAAAAGAGTTGTTGGAAAAGGTTGATTTTATCAGCAAAGACGCAAAAGAAGTTGAAGGGGTGAATACACTTGTTTTCGGGAAACAATTAAAAGGCTTTAACACAGATATATTCGGTGCCTTAATGCCGCTTAAAAAAACTTTCGGAAACCTTGAAAATAAAAAAATACTTGTAATAGGGGCAGGAGGTGCGGCAAGGGCTGCTTTGTATGTCTATAAAAAAGAGAGAGCTGTCTGTTATCTTGCAAACAGAAGCATTCAAAAGGGAAAAGAAGTAGCAAAAAAGTATAATGCCTTTTTTTTGCCGCTTTCAGAAGTAAATTCGGTATTAAAAGATATAGATGCTATTGTCTATACAATCCCTGTAAAGATAGATTTAGACATCTCGTTGTTAAGTGCTAATTCAACCTTTTTTACCGCAATTTACAAACAACATTTTTTTAAAAATGAGTGTGAAATGCAAGGGGTTAAATATATCTCTGGTGAAGAATGGTTGATAGAGCAGGGGAAAGTATCCTGTTCTTTTTTTGGGTTTAACTGTGAAAAAACCAGTGCTTTCAAGCCTGTTGGTGGCACAAAACCCCCTGATAGAATAGCACTAATAGGTTTTATGGGGAGCGGAAAAACATCTGTGGGGAAAAGACTTGCGGAAAAATTAAACTACCATTTTATAGATTTAGACAAAGAAATTGAGAAAGGCGAGGGGAAAACTATTCCTGTTATCTTTAATCAATACGGTGAACAGTATTTCAGGAAATTGGAGCAAACTTATCTTCAAAAGTTTTTGGAAAAGGGAAAAATAGTACTGGCAACAGGGGGAGGTATAGTCAATACAAAGGAATGTTTTGAAATTTTAAATAAATCTTTTTTTAACGTCTACCTATATGGAGAAATAAAAAATTTTTATAAAAGAACGGAAAATTCTTCAAGGCCTTTGAGAATGGATTTCAATTCCTTTGTTAATCTATTTGAAAATCGTAAGGATAACTATTTTAAACTTTCAGATTTAATTGTGAATACTTCAAATAAAGAAATAGAAGGCGTTTCGGATGTTATTCTTTACGAAATTTGTAAACTTTAATGTTCGAAAAATAGATTAAAATTCACAAACTTTTTTATTTTTTGATTGAATATTAGAAAAATATGATATTATAATTTTTGGTGGTGCGTAGGGTTAATCTGGTATAGACTTCAAAAAAATAAATTATATGTTTCGGAGGGATTCAATGAAAAAGGTATTGATTTTGGTTTGTGCGATTTTGATGGTTTCATCTTTAAGTGCACTTGCACTCGACAGAAAAAAAGGCGATATCGCTCACGGAAAAAAGATTTTCAGAGAACAGTGCAAATCCTGTCATAACGGCAAAAAGGCTAAAAAGTTAACTCCCGCGCATAAGACCAGGGCTCAATGGAAAAGATATTTAAAAGACAATGCAAAAAAACTCAATAGAAAACATAAGAGAGCAAATGTTGAAGTAAAATTATCTGAAAAAGATATTAATGATCTCTGGGCATTCTGCTATGTAGGGGCGCTTGACTCAGAGAAGCCTCAAACCTGTGATTAATAAAGACAATTAAAAGTAGGGGGATAATCTCACCCTATTCCCATTTAATTTTTTAGGGAGGTTTTTATGTTGAGGAAGGTTTTATTTGTCCTGGTTATGTGCGTTTTTTCACTTTATGGCTTTAAATCTTATTCTCAGACAGTAACCAAAAAGGAACTTGAAAAGAAAATTAAGGAGTTACAGGAGCAGATTTCAGATTTGGAAGACTCACTTGACGATATGTCGGACAGAGTAGATAAAAATGAACAGCATACGGTAATGGATAGAATTAACTTTTCTTATGAATTAAGGACAAGGGCTGATTCTATCCATTACAAAGACATGAGAATAATGCCTGATTGGGCAAGTGCTATGTTGCAATTATGGGCATTCAACAGGCTTGTTGTTCCGGTAGACCAGATAGGCGGAACACTTTACGGCGAAGGTTCAGGTTATACTTTTAATCCTACTTTTGCTCAAAGTTACGGTGATGTTTTGCAGGGTATGATGGATGCAATGGTTCAAATGGGTTTTGTTTCCGCAAACGGTTTTGTAGATATGAACGGCAACGGAGTATTTGATGAGTATGATATGCCGTCCGTAGCCGCAAATTCTTTAGGCGTACCTTATTTTTCCGATAAATTCGGGGCGGCAGACCTTCCCCTTTACCAGATGATGTTTAACGGCATTGCTCCTGCTATTGATAACAAAGACAATACTGTTATGTATTCTACAAGGCTTAGAATAAATATGTCTTCTCAGATAAACGACAATTTAAAATTTGTCGGCAGGCTTACAATGTATAAAACATGGGGCGACGGAGCAGACATGAAGTTTTACAACGGCCAGATGACCTCAATGTTAATGGACGGTTTTGACGCATCTGTTCCCACTGACGATAAATTAAGGGTTGAAAGGGCATTTTTTACCTATTCAGGCGATAACTGGCATTTTTCGGTTGGAAGAAGGCCTTCCACAGACGGTTTGCCGATGGAATATAGAAATTACTCTGTTGTAGGCGGTTCCCCTATTGCAACTATAATTAACTGGCAGTTTGACGGTATGAGCCTTGGGTTCAACCTTGAAGACCAACTTGGAATACCCGGGTTTACTTTTAAATTATGCTACGGTGTAGGGTTTGAATCAGGTTGGGGCAATTCTTATTCAGCATATCCTAACCCTGATATAAAAGATGTTCACCTTTTAGGTTTTATTTCAAACCTCTATAGAACCGACAAAATCAGGGTTACTTTAAGTTACGCTCATGCATTTGATGTAACAGACGGTTTTACAGGCACAGTTGTTATGCCTTTTACCGTAAACGGTGTTGATATTAACAATGACGGTGTTTTTGACGAATATTACCTTGCTGCAAATCCCGGAGGCTATGTTTCAAGGTTGCAGCCTTCAAACAATATCGGAACAATTGACCTGGCAACTTTAATTGTTGAAGGTAAATACGGAAACTTTCAGTACTTTTTCTCATACTCAGGTAGCTGGGCAAACCCGAACGGGACCTCAATGAACCCGATGATGGTGTTCTGGGGTAAAGACGCGTTGTTAAACGACAACGGTAGCCAGGAAAAGCACAGCGGTAACGCAGTATGGGCAGGTTTGATTTATGATTTTGAAAACGGATCCAGGATAGGTGTTGAGTATAACCACGGTTCGAAGTACTGGTTTAATTTCACAGGTGCAGAGGACAATATTGTGGGAAGCAAAGCGGCTACCAGGGGTGATGTTTACGAAATTTACTATATCTATCCTTTCTTCGGGCAGAAGTTCTTCTTAACAACAGGTTACCAGCATTACGATTACGAATACACAGGAAGCGGAGTGCCTCTTGGAGCACCTAAAAAGGTTGAAGAGGTTACCGCATTTGACACTTTAATGCCGGTGTTTGATAAAGTAGATAATATCTACTTTAGTCTAACTGTCAGATATTAAAAAATTTTTTTGGGAGGGGAAATGAAAGAAGCGTTCAAATGGGTAAAGGTTTTCTCGCTACTCGTTGTGCTATTGGCAATGACTTTCAATGTCGTGCTGGCAGACGATGAGGGTGATGATGACATGAACCCGCCTCATTATTACTACATCCAGAAGTTTGAGGGCACAAAAACCTGTTTAAAATGCCACAGAAAAGAAGCTGAGGATGTATTCCATTCTCTTCATTATCAGTGGAGTGCAAAGGCAAGTGCGGAAGATTTAATAGGCGTTGAGCCTGGGACAAAAGTAGGAAAAATGCATGATATTAACGATTTCTGCACAAACCCTGTTGCTCCGTGGATTGATAGGTATGTGAACAAAGACGGGAAGGTAATCGTTGACGGGTGCTCAAAGTGCCACATTGGCTTTGGTAAAAAGCCCTCAGAAAAGATGACTGAAAAAGAACTTGAAAACATTGATTGCTTAATGTGCCATGCTCCCGGTTATTCAAGAAAGGTTGTAAAAGACAAAGACGGCAAACTTCACTGGGTACCCAACATGGATGCTGATATCTTAACTTTGAGAGCTAAAAATGTTACAAAGCCAACTGCGGCAATGTGCTTGAAATGCCATGCAGGCTCAGGTGGCGGCGCAAACTTTAAGAGAGGCGATATTGAAATGGCTCACTATGATGCGGATGAGAACTTAGATGTTCACTTTGCAAACGACATGACCTGTGTTGACTGCCACACCACTAAAAACCACAGAATTGCAGGCAGGGGTGTTGACCTTGCTGCAAGGGATTTGCCCGGTGTTAAGGTTGCATGTGAAAACTGCCATGACACAGAGCCTCACGAAAGCGATGTTTTAAACAGGCATACTCAAACTGTTTATTGTACAGTTTGCCATATTCCCGATTACGCAAGGTATGATGCGACTGATGTTTACAGGGATTGGTCTAAAAATGAACTTGAACCTAATGGAAAACATGGGGAATTTGCTATTAAGAAAAAGCATGTAAAGCCTGTATATATGTGGTGGAACGGAAAATCAATTTTCCAGGATCCGCACAAACCGGCCAAAGCAGTTAACGGTTATGTGAAAATGGTTTATCCTGACGGCTCAATCAATGACCCCAATGCAAAAATCTACGCTATGAAAAGGCATGTGGCTAAAATGCCTATTTTGAAGAAAGAAAGATTAATTCTTCCTATTAATGTTAACACTATCTTCAAAACAGGAGATGTTAACAAAGCGGTTATTGAAGGAGCAAAAACTTATTTTGGAAAAGACATAACAGCAAAGGATTTTGAATGGATTAAGGTTGAAAGGTATATGGGCCTTTTCCATGAAGTAGTTCCTGGAGATAAGGCGTTGAAATGCCAGGATTGCCACAGCAAGAACGGCAGAATGGACTGGAAAGCATTAGGATACAAAGGCGATCCTAAAAAATACGGCGGAAGATTCACCCAGAAGACACACAAATAATTCAAGCACCACCAATTAATTTAAGAAGGCGGGGAGAATTCCCCGCTTTTTTGTTTTTTCAGGTAGATAGATTTTGAAAACAGGATTTTTAAG
>WFPG01000054.1 GCA_015487755.1 Acidobacteriota bacterium | reverse complement strand
TTTTTTGGGGAAACAACAGGTTTTCACCCTGTTTCTGATAATTTCAATAGGCTATTTGATAGGAAGGATAAACATAAAAGGATTTAGTTTAGAATCCTCGGCAATACTATTTGTTGCTATTTTAGCAGGCCATTTCGGTTTGAAGGTACCCTCCCACTTTAAAACCATAGGCCTGCTATTTTTTATTTACTCAATCGGACTACAGGCAGGGCCTAAATTTCTTACCTTTTTCAAAAAAGACGGGCTTTTGTTAAATATGCTTGCATTTTCAATAGTCACAATCGGGGCAATAACAACCGCAATTACAATTTTGTTTTTTCACATAAAGCCTGAAACCGCAATAGGCCTTTTTGCAGGGGCTTTAACCTCAACGCCGGGGCTTGCGGCGGCGCAGGAAGCCACCAATTCGGGATTAACATCGGTAGGTTACGGCATAGCATACCCTTTCGGGGTAATCGGGGTTATTTTATTCGTTAAAATACTTCCGAAAATTTTAGGAAAGTATCAACCTGCAAAAAATCAAAAAGAGGGAAACCCAATCCTTTTTCAGCACAATGAAGTTAAAAACCCTGCCATTTTCGGAAAAACTTTAAGGGAATTAAAATTCAGGACAGTAACAGGGTGCGTAATATCAAGAATAATGAGAGGGAACAATATCTTTATTCCAAAACCTGAAACCAGACTCCTTGAAAACGACATCGTCAGGGTTGTGGGAACAAAGGAGAACCTTGAAAATGCAACAAACATTTTAGGCGCTATTTCCGATAAAAAGATACCTCAAGAAAATTTAACGGTTAAAAAGTTTGTAATAACAAACAAAGAGATTATCGGAAAAACTGTAAAAGAGATTGCATTAAACTCATACTTTAACGCGACATTGACAAGGATAAGAAGAAGCGGGCTTGAATTTCCCGCAATGCTTGAGCATAAACTTGAATGGGGAGACAGGGTTACCGTGGTTGGGGAAAAAGAGGTTATGCCTGCTTTAAAAAATTATTTCGGAGACGATTTAAAAGCCCTTGAAGAGGGAAGCATTTACTCAGTTATACTCGGAATGGTTGTGGGAATTTTAATAGGAATGGTTCCTGTATCAATAGGGCATACTTTTTCAATAAAAATGGGAATGACAGGGGGAATACTTCTTTCAGGGCTTGTATTAAGCAATTTAGGCAAAACAGGGCCTATTATATGGAGAGCACCCGGGCCTATAATAAACTTTGTAAGGGAATTGGGGCTTGTATTCTTCCTTGCGGTTGTGGGGGTTAAGGCAGGGGAAACCTTTGCATCAACAATTCAATCAAACGGCATTATCCTTCTTTTAGGCGGAGCGTTGATAACCTTAATACCAATGGTTACCTTTTTGATAATTAACAAACTTTTCTTAAAGATAGATTATTTAAGGTTTAGCGGAATTATTACAGGGGGAATGACCTCAACCCCGGGGCTTGCGGCGGCAACATCCCTTTCAGACTCTAACCTTCCAATGATAAGTTACGCTACAGTTTACCCAATAGCAATGATATCAATGGTAATCTGGGCTAAAATTCTTGCCGCAATATTTTAACCTGTATCACAAAACAGAGATTAAATTTGATTTTTTACTAATTTGAATTTATCTTATTTTTAGTAACAAAAAAGGTAAGAGATGAAACATAAAATAATTTTCTCTTTGATTTTCACTTTCGCAATTGTTTTTAATAGTTTTGCAATTGGTACAACCGAACTTGGAGTTTATCTCTTTAAAATCCCCGAAACTTCTATTGAAGAGACAATGGCAAGGATTAAAGACATGGGTTTTAACGCAATTGTTGTTGCCGCAACAGACGAAGATGTTGAAAGCGGAAAGAGTGTAAGTTATTTCCCCTCTTCAGTTTTGCCTATGGAAGAAAACACATCGGAAGATTATTTTCAAAAGGTTATAGATGAGGCGCACAAAAGGGGGATAAAGGTTTATGCATGGGTGAATATGCCCAATGAATATTTCCTCTCACTTCACCCTGATTGGATTTCAATACTATCAAACGGCAAAACTTCAGACTATTACAATTCAGATGATTACTTTCAAAGGATTATACCCCCTGCAAGGGTTGTTAACTCCGAAGAATACAGAAATTTGCTTTCAACACTGATTTCGGAAATCAGCGCTTACAATATTGACGGCTTTGACTTAAACGACAACTTTCAATGGGCTGAATACTATGACGAAAGCGAAGACAAAACCCTTACCTCAAGTTTTGACAACTTCACAATCTCAATGTTTGAGCAGGAAACAGGGGCAAGTGTTGAGGGAAATAACCCTCAAGAGTATGCGGATTTTATTTTCAACAATGAAGATATTTACCAGAAGTGGCTTGAATGGAGAGTTGAGCAGGTAAACAAACTCCTTGAATTTTTTAAAGACGAGATTGCAAAAAGCAGTAAATTTATCCCCTTCAGGCCTCACCTTCTTGCAAGCAAATGGGCGAAAGAGGATTACGGCATTGACTATTCTAAAGCCTGCAACATTGCAGACATACCTTACACAATGATTCTGGTTGACCAAAACGAAAACAACATTGAAAAATACAGGGAACTTACAGGCTTAATTACAGGCGTTTCCTCAAAAAGGCTTGCTGTTTCAACCTATCTTTACAATGTTCAAGACAAAGACGAGATTTACAAAAGGATTGTTCTCTTAAACAAATGCGGCGCTAACAGCATAAACCTTTTTAACTATTCCTTAATTGAAGAGAACAGCCTGTTTGACGAAGTAAAATCTGCATTGAAAGAGGCTGAAGAAGAGATAAGCAAAAAATATGCATTGTCAAGGCTCGGGGTTCACATAGTGGGGGTTGAATCAATGAGCGAAAGCCAACTTGACAATGTTTTCACCCTTTCAAAACAGAGCAGTGCAAAGTTTGTGAGAATAGGGCTTATATGGTCTATGGCAAACCCAACGAAAGGGGTATTTGATTTCTCTCAGCAGGATTTGATAGTAAATTACGCTTTAAAGCATAACCTTAAAATACTTTTGGTTGTTGCCTATACCCCCCAATGGGCTTCGGAAAACCCGTCAGCAGAAGATTACTATCTCTATCCCCCTTCAAACCATCAGATAGGAGATTACCAATCCCCTTACGGGAACGGCACGGGATACGATTACCTTTACCTTTTTGCGAAAACCATTGCCGAGAGGTATAAGGGAAAGGTTGAATACTTTGAGTTGTGGAATGAGGAAGACAGCGGAGACTCATTCAAATCGTTAAACGGGGAAGACAGGGCTAAAAATTACGCTAAAATGCTTTTTTACTTTTATCACGGGATAAAAGACGGCAACCCTGAAGCAAAGGTTGTTTTAGGGGGACTTGCGGACAACGACAAATTAATGAACTTTGACAAAGACTTTCTTGAAAAAATCCTTTCAAACTCAGAGTATCCTGCGGGAAACTTCTTTGACATTCACAACATACACACAAACTTTAAGTCAATTGAAGGAATTAAGCAATCAATAGAGAGAAACAGGAACACTCTTGAAACTTACGAGTTTGTAAAGCCGATATGGATTACAGAGACAAGTTATTCCCCTGACTTAAACTATCAGATAGAGGGCTTTGAAGGGGGGGAAAACGGCTATCTCAATTACCTGACAAAGGCACTTGAAACGGAGTTAAGTTTAACAGACGGCGTTGTCTTCTGGACGCCCCTTTTAGACAATGCGGAAAGCGACATTGCCTATAAATTCAACGGGCTTTTTAGTGAGAATTATGAGAGTAAAACATCTCTTGCCGTATTCAAAAATATTGCAAATTCAACTTTGCACACATGGATAATCCCTCACATTGCTGGAGAAAACTGGGAGACAGAGGTTGAAATTTACAATGAAAGCGGAGAAGAAAAATACTTTACCGTTGAAAAATACTCTAACGGATTAAAAAAGATTGTAAAAACCTGTTCAATAAACCCGCTATCCTCAATCACTTTAAGCGATTCGGATTTAGGGAAAAACGGCTTTGCAAAGATTATATCCTTCTCAGATTGCTTTCACATAACCCTTTCATACAGGTACAAAGACACCCCTTCAGTATCGGCTTTTAACATAAACGAAACCCAAAGCGCAGACTGGATTATTCCAATAAAAAATATTGATTGGTTTGACTGGATAGGCATTGCACTTGCAAATGGAGAAGACAAAAATGTTACCCTTACCTTTAACTGCTATAAAGACGGAAGCCTAATAAAAACAGAGGGGAAAACACTTGCACCGAAAACAAAATTAGTCGGGACAATAGAAAACCTGTTCGGCTTAACTGCTTCAGACATTGACTATATTGAAGTGAATACAAATTATGAAATATCAGCACCTATCTTGATAACTGGCAACTTTGAACAAAACAGGCACGCTTTTTTAAAGTCAATAATCCCCAAAAGCGGTGCTTTTTACATAAATCACATTGCCGAGGAAAACTGGAATACGGAGATTGAAATAGTAAACCCAAATAGTGAAGGTTTGACACTTAATTTATCCTTCCCCAACAATTCAGGTTTAAACAAAGAAGTCTCAATCCCTGCTCACTCAAAGAAAAGTTTGATATCCGGAAGCGATTTGCCGTATTCCTCTTTAGCAAAGATTGAAAGTGAAAAGCCTGTTGTTGTAAGCCTCTATTACAGGTTTAAGGGGAAAGATTCAATATGCGCATTCCCCCTTTATCCTGACACTGTTTCAAAAAATATAATTTTTAAAAACAAATTCCCTGACTGGTTTGATTGGTCTGGCCTTGCCTTTGCAAACTTCCTTCCCGTCAAGGTCAATGTAAATCTTATCGCCTTTAAAAACGGAGAGAAAAAGGGAGAAGCCTCATTTACCCTCAACCCCAATGAAAAAAAAGTAAGCGTTGTTCAAAACCTTTTTGAAGATTTACAGCCTGACAACTTTGACACAATAAAGATTAAAAGCGATTACCCAATACCCCTGCCGATTATAATTAGCGGCAACAACGAACAGGACAGGCACACATTTTTCAGCGGGGAGAAATTAAAGGTTAAGCAATATCCCTTAATTGCCAATTACTTTTTAGGCTGGGATTTTACAGAGGAAACTATAGACAGCCTTGCAAAGTGGGATTTGATTGTCCTTGATATGGAGCACGGAAACTCAAGGCCTGAAATCCTTGAAAGAATAAAAACCCTTAACCCTGAAATAAAAACCCTTGCCTACATGACATCGGAAGAGATTGAAACAGATGTTCAGGGGGAGAACTCTCTGAGGGGAGAACTCTTTTCGCTAATAAGCAATAAATGGTGGCTTGAAAATTGTGAGGGCAACCACATTGTTTTCTGGGAAGGGACATGGATGCTTAACTGCTCTTCCCTCTGCCCCCCTGAAAACGGGAAAAGGTGGAACACAACCTTTGCAGACTTTGTTGCAGGCAATATTCTCTCTCAAAAACTCTGGGACGGCTTCTATGCAGACAATTGCTGGCCTCAAATCTCATGGATTGACGACTGCATAGACCTTGACAGAGACGGAACAGGTGAAGATGTGAACACCGTTGACTTAAAGTGGAAAGAGGGGATGGATACAATGCTTGATAGGTTAAACTTCTTATGCCCCCATTCACTCTTTATGGGAAACGGCGGATATAGTTTTTACCCTTACTTAAACGGAGCCTTGATTGAAGAGTTTACTCAATGGGATACATGGTATAACGAGATAACGCTATTCAAATCCATTGAAACAAGAATGAAATCACCGAAACTTAATGTTTTAAACGGATGCGGAGAAAAAAACAATTTAAGTTTTATGAGGTATTCCCTTGCCTCTGCGCTTTTTTCAGGGGGGTACTTCTCTTACGACGCAGGCTCTCAAACACATTCCGAAAACTGGTGGTACAATGAATATTCAATAAATTTAGGCGTGCCTGTTGAAGAGGGACAGATTGTTTTCGGCGAGCCTGTTTTAAGCGAAAACTTTGAACAACCTCAATGGGAGATAAACGAAGATTTAGCGGAAATTGTGGAAGGCGAAAGCGGAAAATACTTAAAGGCAAATTCCCTTAACTCAAGCGAAGAATGGAACGAATATCTCTCTTCCCCTTCAGGTTTAATTGACGCAAACTCCGAAATTGTAATTGAATTTAAGTACAAGGTAATCACCAAACAGGAAAACACACTGTTTTATGTAACATTCAGGCCTGAAAGCCAACCTGAAAACTATGACTTAACGAGAGATATTTACTTCGGCAACAACACCCCTGAAGGGGAGCAGTCTGTTGCAAGGTATTCGGTAAAACTTGGAAACGCAAATGATTACAAGGTAATTTTCGGCATAAAAAACAAGGGGGAGATTACCATTGACGACATAAAGGTTTACTCTGACAGCGGGAAGATGTATTCAATAAGAAGATTTGAAAACGGGCTTGCCATTGCCAACAACTCAAAGCATTCAATAACAATTCAACTTGACGGAAGTTACAAAAAGATAGGCGAAACCCAGGCCTTGCAAAGCATAAATATAAACCCCAAAGACGGCATAATCCTGATAAAGGTGAATAGATAGTAACAAAAATTTAAGTGATAACTACTTTTTTTGAGGTTCTCTTATTTCAAAATTTTTCATATTCTCTATACAAGTGCTATTTATTTCTATAAAGGTTAACAAGTTGTCAGCCTTTTTTTTGTCAATCTTTTTTAATGTATGACACTCCTCAAATGCAGAATCCATATCTCCAAGCCAAAAATAAGCACACCCCAATTTATAATGAGCATCGGCATCGTCAGGATTTAATTCTATTGCTTTTTTATAGGCGTTAATTGCTTTTTTGTACTTTCCAATTTCACTGTACCCTACCCCGAGATAATAATAGGCATCTTGAAAATCAGGCTTTAGTTCAATGGTTTTTTTGAAACACTCAATTGCCTTATCATAGATTTCTTTTTCTGCTGTTTTCATTCCAATACTGATATAAGACACACCAAGACTATAATAAGCTTCTGCAAAATTAGGTTTTAATTTTATTGCCTTTTCATAATACTCAATTGCTTCTTTATGCATTTCTACATATTCATAACACATTCCGAGCTTAAAATATGCTTTTGCAAAATTAGGTTTTATTTTTATAGCTTTCTGATAAAATTTAATAGATTCTGCGTATCTTTCACAACTAAGACAAACTTCAGCAAGGCTATATAATGCTTCAAAAAAATCAGGTTTAAGTTTTATTGCTTTTTTATAAGGTTTAATTGCTTCTTCATATTTTCCAAGAAAAACATAACATTCAGCCAGACTGCAATATGCTTCAGCATAATTAGGCTTTAACTCTACTACTTTTTTATATGCATCAATTGCTTTCCCGTATTTTCCAAGATTAGCATAGGCATCACCGAGACC
>WFPG01000053.1 GCA_015487755.1 Acidobacteriota bacterium | reverse complement strand
GCTTTATCTTTTATTTGTTCTTTTCTATCTCCTTCAGCAATTGTTCGCAGGCTTTTTTAAGTTGAAGGTCTTCTCCCTTTGCCTTCCAGTCAGGGGGGTTGTTCACTATGAAGTCGGGGATTGCGGGGTTTCCTTCCATATCTTTACCGGTTTTCAATACAAACCATGCCCTGAAAGGCTTCCTTATAAACATTCCGTTTATTAAGTATTCCCCGTCTGTTGATATTACAGCGCCGAATGTGGGAGTGCCAACAAGTTTGCCTATGCCCAATGTTTTGTATGCGTGAGAAAAGATTTCCGCATTTGAATAACTTGCCGAATTGCACAGTGCAATTGAAGGCTTTGTCCATGGATAAAAGGGTAATCTTTCCGCATAGGGGTAATACTGCCTGAATCTTTTATGCTCTTTGAGAGACTTTGCTGCCCCTCTCGGGATTGTATAAGCGTGCTGTTTTACATTGAGTATTGCCATTAAGTAATCGGTTGTCCAGCCGCCGCCGTTAAACCTGACATCAATTACAAGCCCTTCTTTTCCTTTGCCTGCCGCCTCTAAATCCCTTTCAAACCTTTCAAATGAAGGCATATCCATTCCCTGAATGTGGATATAGCCTAACCTTCCGTTTGAGTATTTTTCAACAAGTTTTCTGTTAAATTCAACATACTCGTTGTAAAGTTGCTTTCTTAAAGAGGAAACAGGCCTTATCACAACCTCTCTAACCTTTCCGTCTTTCCCTTTAACTTCAAGCAATACCTTTTTGTTTAAGGTATCTGCAAAGTAAGACCAGAAGTTTACCCCTGAATTTACCCTGTTTCCGTTTACCGAGAGTATTACATCTCCAATATAAAGTTTTGAAAACTCTTTGTCCGCAGGGGAATTTGGAACTATGTGGGTAATTTCAACCCCGTTTTTCAAAGGCTTAACCTCAACCCCTATCTTTCCTGTGTTTTCATTCTGCACCTTTTCCCTTCCACGGCCATACAACCCCATATGGGAAGCGTTTAACTGCCCTAACATCTCATTGTAATAGTCTTTAAAATCATAGTTGTTTGTTGCATTAAGGCATATAGGCTTGTAAAGTTTTTTAAGTTTATTCCAGTTTCTTCCCCTGAATTCAGGGTCGTAAAAATTGTATTTTAAAATTCTCCACGCTTCTTCAAATATCTGGTTTAATTCTGCGGGGTAATTTATCAAAAGTTTTGTGGAAAAAGGAAGGGGAGAAACCCTGTTCGTTTTCAAATTCACCTTTGCAAGCGTTCCCCTCTTTCTAATAAAAAATAGGTTATTGTTTTTTGAATCAGGCTTTAACCCGTAAACTCCCTGCCCGCCTTTTGTAATAGGTTTTGTTTCGGTGCCGTCCCATTTTACTGAAAAAAGGTCGCTGAACTTTTTGCCAGGAAGTTTTGTTGTGTAATAGATCCTTTCCCCGTCTTTTGAAAACCCGATTCCGCCTTCGTCTCCGGGAAGGGAAGTAACCTGAACAACCCTGTTGTAAATGTTGTCAAAGTCTATCTTAATAGGCTTTTTCTCTTTCTTTTTATCTGCTTTCTTTTCTTTTTTATCCTTTTTATCCGGTTTGTTCAACTGGCTAAACTCTTTTTCGTCTTCCCAATCCTGCTTTGTCTTCTGCCAGTCTGATTTTTTTAGCCACACAAACCACACATCGTAATCGCTTCTGTTTCTCTGGGAAAGAAATGCCAGTTTGCTTCCGTCAGGGCTCCACACAGGGTGTTTATCCCCTCTCGGGTACATTGACACATTTACAGGCTTTGCACCGTCTTTTAAAGAAAGTATGTAAATATCCTCATTAAAGGTTAAATCCATTAAAGAGTAGGCTATATAATTTCCGTCAGGGGAAAATGTTACCCCTTCAGGTGTTGCCCAGCCGTCAAGCAATACCCTTTTGTTTTCAAGTTTGTTTTTGATGATGTTAATATCGGCAAGAATCAATTTCCCGTTGTTTTCCCTGTAAATCAACTTCTTGCCGTCAGGGGATACAACAGGCATTCTCTCTTCCCCCTTTGATTTTGTAAGCCTGATTATTTCAAACTTCATTGCTGTGTAAAGGTTTTTGCTTTTTTTATCTCCTGACTTTGCAAGGTATAAATCGTAAGTTCCGCTTCTGTCTGAAGAAAAAACAAGGGTGTAATCGTCAATCCATGCGACATCCCTGTCTCTAAACGGGGAATTGCTTATATTTACAGATTTGCTTTTCTTTTTATCGTTTAGTTTTACAAAAACCTCTCCGTGAACCGAAAAAGCAATAAACTTTCCGTTTGGGGAAACAGAAAAACTTTCAATTTTAGAGGAAAAATTCTCCCTTTTAATAGGGTCAAAAACATAGTCTTGAGGAAGTTTTAAATTGAATTTTTTTGTTTTCCCCTCTTTGACAATATAGATTTTTCCCGCTTTTTCATAAGCAATAACCTTTCCGTCTCTTGATGCAGACATATAGTTTATGGGGTAATCCTTAACAAAGGTTAATTGCTTGATTTT
>WFPG01000052.1 GCA_015487755.1 Acidobacteriota bacterium | reverse complement strand
GAATAACCCTAATTGAAACAATAAAAAGTTATTTGCGTAAAAACTGTTTTGGAAGCAGACTGGGGGTTTACCCGGAAATTCAGGTTATAAACGACTACAATTTTCTCTCTTTAAAAGGGATTCCGGAGTTGTTTAATGAATGAAAAGCCTCTTTTTATAAAATTCAGGGCATTCTTTTTGTTTGTTATTACCGCAATAGCATTTCTTTTTTACGCAAACATTGTTCCTGACGACGGCATAGTCTCTGTTCAGACAGTAAGAAATACCAAGGTTCTCTTTGTAAAAAAGAATAGCGATGCTTACAAAAAGGGGGTAAAACCCGGTTTTACCATTGTTGGGGTTAATCATAAACTAATTACCGGCATTGATGAAATATCTTCTTTAATAACCTTCCCAAAGACAGATTTTCTCTTTGAAAACAACAACGGGGAGTTGGTTGAGATTACCCTTAAAGAACAAAAGTCAAGAAGGATAATCCAACCGGAGATTGTTTTTATATTTATTTCACTTCTGCTTTATATTCTTGCAATTTCACTAATTCTCAACAACAGGGAGATAAAAGAACTTTACTTTTTGCACACCGCTATATTTCTGACACACCTTGCGTCACTGGTTTTTGTTATAAAACCTTCATACTCTTCCTTTGAATCTTTCTTAATGCTTATGGTAATATTCTCATTTCCCGCCCTACCCTATGTTTTTTGCGGGTTTCTAAAAGGAGAGATAGTGTTACACAAAAAGGGGTTCAGGATTATTCTCCCCCTGATGCTAATAATGGCTTATCTACTTCTTGTCCACAATATGATTGTATTGCCCCTTGTAATATACACCCTGATTTTTTCAGGGGGTTATTTTTACCTTGCATTTACCTTTAAAAAGCATAAATCTTCAATATACTTTCCACAATGGTTTTTTTATCTTTCCCTTTACTTTGGGATTTTTTCCCTTTTAATTGTCTCGCTTCTTCTAAAAGGAATTTTAATATTCAGCCTTGCAAAGTTTTTAATTTTGCAGCAGATTCTATTCAACGCCCTGGTTGTTTACAATATTCTTAAATACGGCATTGCCAATAAAAAACTTGCGTTAAAAAAATCTTTTGTAGACGCTTTTATATTTCTCATACTGCTTTTTCTTTACACTTTTCTCATATACTTTCTTAATAAAGCATTGGGAGAAAGCTTTATTGCGGGAAATATCAAAATATACTCCATAATGCTCGGAATACTTATAGTTTTTATTCTAAACCCGATAAACGAATGGATAAAAGACAAATTAGAGTTTCTTCTCTTCAAACAGGAAAGAAAACTGATAGCAAAGGTTTTTGAAATGACAGATAAAATGATTTCTTTAACCGAAAGTGAAGAAATTGAGCGGTATCTAAAAGAGATAATAGACGATTTTTTAAAACTTGACATTGAAGTTTTGGTTCAAATTGATAAAAACCTTTTTAAAAAACTGCATTCACACAAGATAGTTGAAGTTGATTTAAAAGAAATTGAAACAAATAAAATTGAAAACACTTCGCTAAACTCGTTTGCTAAATTAGGGTTTGAGTTTTTATATCAATTCCTTGAAAACGAAAACCAGAGAATCATTGTGCTTTCAAAAGAGCCGTTAACAGTGCAACAGAAAAAAATTCTTGAACACATATTTGCTCAATTCTCTCTAACCTACCAAAACATAAAATTAATTGAAAAGGCACAAAAGCAGATTGAGTTGGAAAGGGATATGAAGATAGCAGGCCTAATTCAAAAGAGTTTAATACCTTCCTTTCATCCTGAAGGGGAAAATTTTGAAATATACGGAATTTCTGAAAGCGCAAGGACGGTTGGGGGAGACTTTTTTGATTACCTGCCTTCAGACGACGGTAAATTAAAGGCAATTATAGGAGATGTTGCCGGAAAATCAGTCCCTGCGGCTATTATGATGGTTTCGGCAAAAGAAACCCTTTTCGCAAGAAGCGCAAATATAGATTCACCCTCTGAATTAATGAGGGAATCCAACAGGTTGCTTTATTTACGAAGCAATAGAAATATGTTTGTTGCCTGCATATACTTTGTTTTTGACCCGAAGAAACTTACCTTAAACTACATAAACGCCGGAATGCCTTCCCCTTTTCTTATAAGGGAAAACTCAATAACAATACTGAAAAAACAAAAAATCAGGTTTCCTCTCGGATTATTGGCAAATGTTAATTACATTGAAGAAGAGATTGAACTAAAAAATGGAGACACCCTGATTTTTCTCACCGACGGAGTAACCGAAAGCCTCGGAGAAGATATGGTAAATGTGCTTGAGGAATGCTCATACCTTGATTCGGCTATTGAAGTTTCAAAGTGTATATTAAAAGCGGTGAAAAACAAAACAGGCAATATACTTGAAGACGACGCAACAATTGTAGTGCTTAAAGTAAGGGAGTGATTATGAAAAGAAAAAGTTTTGCAATTTCTGTATTGATTATTTCATTAGCATTTATAAGTTATTGGGGGATACAAAAATTCGGGAAAAAAGAAATTCTTTACTCAACAAAAAACCAGAAAGCGTTAAAGCATTACAAATCAGGGGTAAACTATACCTTGATGTACTACATTAAAGAGGCAAAAAGGGAATTTAACCTCTCTATTAAAGAAGACCCTGATTTCCCCTTGCCTTACATATACCTTATAAGCCTTTCTATGGGGCCGAAAGAAGGCAAGATAGCGGAATACTACAAAAAAATAGCAGTGCCTAAACAAGAATGGACAAACTTTGAAAAAGAGTTTATCTCAATTTTTATGGAGTTTACAAGCAAAAGGGAAAATATCAAGGGGGACAAAAAGTTTGCAAAAAAATTGGAAAACTTTATAAACAGGTATGCAGATAAAGTGGAAATATACCCGATTGTCCTTCCAATGTATCAGAGCGCTGTAGGGGATAAAAACAAACTAATTGAATACTATAGTTACCTTCACAAAAAATTTCCCAACAATACCCAGATTTTAAACAGGCTGGGATATCTTTACCTTGAAAAAAGGGATTACAAAAACGCGGAAAATTGTTTTAAAAAGTATATATTCATAGAGCCTGAAAACGCAAACCCGTATGACAGCATAGCAGACCTTTACTTTAGTTTAGGGGATTACAAAAAGGCTGCCGAAAAATACAAAAAAGCTTTGGAAATTAAACCTGATTTTTTCAACTCGCAGATTAAAATATCTTTTTGTTATGTCTATATGGGGAAATTAAAACTCGCTGAAAAAATTCTTGACAAAATAGCCAAACAACCGAGCGAAATCCCGTATCTAAAATACTCGGTGTATCCGTTAAAAGCCTATGTTTATTATTCAGAAAGAAACATAGACAAATTAAAACAATTGCATGAAAATTTCAACCCTCCAGAAAAATACAGGTGTTTCAAAGTACCGGTAAGCGTAAATTACGCGATTTTAACAAAGAATAAGAAACTCCTTTCGAAAGCCCTCAAAGAGGCAGAGAAATGCCATCAATTTATAAAAGATATGGTTACCCCTCTAAAAATACTTGAACTGCAATGGGAAGGGAATTACAAAGAGGCTGAAAAACTGATAAATAACTCTTTAAAAAATTTTAACCGCTTGCTTTATGACAAGAAGATAATTTTTGCTAACATTATCACAAATTATTATATCTCCACAAAACATTACGGAAAAATTAAGCCTATTCTAAAATACCTAAAACCTGAAGATAAAGTTTATATAGAGTTTTTAATAGCAAAAGCCAGAAAAGACAATAAATCCTGTAAAGAGTTTGCCAAAAAACTGCTGGAATACTATAATGAAAGCGACGATAACTTCTATAAAAAGAAAGAGGCTCTGGAATGCCTGAAGTAAACCCTGTTGATGTTTTAAAAAAAATCTATGTTTTTGAGGAATTAAAAGACGAGCAATTGGAAAAAATAGTAAAACTATTAAAACCCGTAAAGGCAAAAGAAGGAAAAACAATTATTAAGGAAAACACAAAAGGGGACGATATCTTTATAATACTTGACGGACAGGTAAGGGTAAGCAGGTTTATTAACGGCAAAGAAGAAGCAATGACATTCTTAAACCCTGGAGATATGTTCGGGGAAATGGCGGTATTGGGCAATCAGGAGAGAAGTGCAACCGTAATTGCACACACCGATATTGTTATGTTCAAGTTTAAAGGAAAAGAGTTTAAAGCGCTTTTAGACGAAAATATTGAAATCGGCTTTCATGTTTATAGAAAAATGGCTCGCACCCTTGCCAAAAGGTTAAAGGAATTGGACAAAAGGTACCACGACATACTGGCATTGGTTTCAATGTGGTAATTTTTAATTAAAACAAAAAAATAAAAATTCGGCAAATTGTTTGTAACCTTTTTAAAAATATAATATCATACTCAAGTGACTGTGGCATTATAACGGCCAGCAAAAAATATCGGGAGGAAATAGATATGGCAAAAAACATTGTGGAAATTACAGACGCTAACTTTCAGTCAGAAGTTTTAGACCACAAAGGAGTTGTTTTAGTTGACTTCTGGGCACCATGGTGCGGCCCTTGCAGAATGATTGCTCCGATTTTGGAAGAACTTGCCACCGAATACGAAGGCAAGGTTAAAATAGGAAAGGTAAACGTTGACGAAAACCAGGCTTATGCAAGAAATTACGGAATTGCTTCAATTCCTACCTTACTTCTTTTCAAAGACGGCAAATTGGTTGACAGGGCAATAGGCGCTATGCCAAAGCCTCACCTTGAGCAATTTATAATGGGAGCACTTTTATCCAACTAAGGAGGAACATCTATGCCGATTTACGAATACCGCTGTAATGATTGCGGTAAAACATTTGAAAAATTGGTGTTTAATTCTTCACAAAGCGAAAATGTGGAGTGTGAACACTGCAAAAGCAAAAATACTGAAAAACTTGTATCCGCAATCTCTTCGGCGGGGTTTTCATCAGGAAGCACCGGAGGCTCATGCGGATACGGCGGATTTAGTTGAGCCTAAAAAAATCAGGCAGGTTGCCTGAAAAAACATAAGCCCCGAAGATTTTCGGGGCTTTTTTATTAACTGATAAACCTTTATTTCTTTTTTTAAGTGACAACAAGTTGACGGAATTATCT
>WFPG01000051.1 GCA_015487755.1 Acidobacteriota bacterium | reverse complement strand
GTGTTATCGTTAAATTAAGCGATAAAGGGGATTTTGAGTCTCTTGTTGAAAGCGTCTATCTTCCGTTTTCAAAGAATTTGCAAAATGAGTTAAGATATTTGTCTGAAAGCAATTTAATTAATAAAGAAAAGTTGTGCCGATACGATTTTCTTTTAGGGGAATTGTTTGCAAATTGTGTTGAAAAACTCCTTGAAAAGTCAGGGATAGATAGAAGCGAGATATTCTGTGTTGGCTCTCACGGTTTAACTGTGGGGCATTTTCCTCAAGTGAAAAAAGTTTTCGGGGTGAATACCGCTTTCACATTGCAGATAGGGGACGGGGATATAATTGCCGAAAAAACGGGGATTATTACTGTTTCCGATTTTAGAAGAAAGGATATGGCAAACGGGGGAGAGGGAGCACCTTTAATCCCTTTTATTGATAGGCTATTGTTTTACAGGGAAGACAGAAATGTTTGTTGTTTAAACATCGGCGGTATTGCAAACATTACCGTTATTCCGAAAGACAAAAACAGGAATTTAATAGCCTTTGATACGGGGCCGGGGAATTACCTTTCCGATTTAGCGGTAAAAAGGCTTTTCGGGGATAAGCATACCTGCGATTTAAACGGCAATTTTGCTAAAAAGGGCAGGGTGAATAATTTGCTTCTTGAAAGGCTTTTTCAAGATGAATACTTCCATAAAATCCCCCCTAAATCAACAGGAAAAGAGTATTTCGGCAATGATTTTCTTGACTTTGTTTTGCAAGCAGGTAGGCACCTTGATTTTTACGATTTGTTTTCTACAATCTCATACCTTACACCATATTCAATTGCAAAAGCAATAGAGATGTTTGTTGAATATGAGGATTTTCCTGAAGTTTTAATAGTTTCCGGGGGAGGGGTTAACAATAGTTTCTTTATGGAAAGTTTGAAAAAACTTCTTCCTTTTATTGAGGTTGTGCCTTCCGATAGTTTAGGAATTAGTTCCGATTTTAAAGAGGCAATAGGCTTTGCGATTTTAGGGTTTAACACTTTAAATAAAATACCGTCTTCAATCCCTTCGGTTACAGGGTGCAAAAAACCACAAATTTTAGGAAAGATTAGTTTGCCTTAAATAAGGTTTAAAGTGTAGTTTGGGGGTATCAACCCCATTTCAGCGCAGTATTTTAAAAAAAGCATTAACCCTTTTCTCTCTTTTGAGCCGAAGCGATAGTGCAGGTTTTCTTTTAAGTATTTTTTTATCTGGTACTTTGTGAGGTTAGACTGGCCGTTTATCATTATGTTTTCGATAACGGTGTCAAGGTTTTCTATACCTTTTCCCCCCGCTTCCCTGAATAATTCAGGGCTTAAATTACTGTCTTTTTTTATTAGCCACATTGCAAATACAAAGGGCAAACCAGTAAAATGGTTCCATTCAAGGGCTAAATCCATTTTAATTAGAGAAGGGTTTTGAGTGCCGAAAAGCAAAGCCCTGTCCCCTATTGCAAGAACAGCATCGTATTTCCCGGAGTTTAAAGCGGTTTCTATGTCTTTTTTGTAAAACGAATAATCGCATTTTTTGTTTTTCCATTTTTCCATCAGAATTTTTATTAAAGCGTTTGATGTTCCCGAATTAGGGTCTAACCCTATTGTTTTGATTTCTTCTATTTCTTTGTTTGAAAACAATAATACGCTTTCTACAGATGAGTGAGATGCTATACATATTCCGTCAACAATATTTACATCAGAAACTTTTGATATCGCTATTGAGGATACTATGCCTGCGTCAACTTCCCCGTTTTTTAGTTTTTCTATACATTCAGAGGGGTAATTGTAATTTATTTGGTAATCTTTTTGAGGGTTGTTTTCTATAAAGTATGTTAAAGGTTTTGCATTTATAAACGGTATAACTGAAATAATTGGTTTACGCTTTTTTAAATTCAATGCAGAATTCGGCACCTTTTCCTCCAGGATTTGTAACATAGATATTTCCGTGCATTTTGGTTATTAACATTTTTGCGAGGTGAAGGCTTAATCCTAACCCTCTTTTATGATGTTCAAGTTTTTCAATGAGTTTAAACCTGTCAAAGATAATATCTAAATCTTCTTCTTTAATACCGGGCCCTGAATCGGCAATGTACAATTTTGCTTTTTCTTTTTCAATTGAAGAGTATATGTTTATCAATTCACCCGGCGGATTGTATTTTATAGCATTTTCAAGAACAAAGTATATAACCTTTCCCGCTTGCTCATTATCAACCATAACAAGAGTATCTTTAATATTTATTTCAACTTTTATTTTTTTCTCTTTTATTTGTTCTTCAAGGCGGTGCATTTGCTCCATAACAAGGGCTTTTAAAGGGTACGGCTGGAAGATTAATTCTATTCTATTGTTTTCAATGTTAACTGTATCTAAAACCCTTTCCACAATCGAAGAAAGATAGGTTCCCTCTCTGTATATTACCTTGCCGAACCTTTTTAATTCTTCAGGGTCGTTTATATAACCGTCTGCAATTGTTTCCGCATAGGTTATTATTGAGGTTAAAGGGGTTTTTAATTCGTGGGACATCAATCCCATGAAATCGTCTTTTAATTTGTCTATTGTTCTCAACTGGGCAAGCAGAGATTCCAGTTGTTTGTTCTTTAACTCCAGTTCCCTTGTTCTTTCGGCAACCTTTTGTTCAAGTTCCTTGTTAATGTTTGCTATATAGTCCATTTTTTCTTTAAGTTCCCGGTTTAAAGTATTAACCGTGTTGTACAGTCGTGCGTTTTCTATTGCGATAGATATAAAATTTGCCATTATATTGAAAAAGTGAAGGGTAGATTCTTCTATAATAATATCCTGAAACAGGTAGAGGTTAATAAGCCCTATTCTTTTTTTTGATTTTCTTAAAGGCAGGGATACGCTTCCCTTAACGAGAGGGTGGTACTTTTTTAAAAGTTTATATATTTCCGCATTCTTTGTTTTTGATACAACCACTATTTTGTTCTGGTTATAAACCTGTTTATGCAGGTCATTGCCTGTTTCGTGGGCAATTTCCATTAAGTAGTCTTCTTTTATATTATCTAAAAAATGCTGTTGAAGTTCTCCATTAGAATCTTCAAGAAGGATAGAAACCCCTATTTTTGCCGAAAATTTTAAAGCATCGCTTGCAAGTTTGAATATTTTATTTAAATC
>WFPG01000050.1 GCA_015487755.1 Acidobacteriota bacterium | reverse complement strand
GTCCAGAAAGACTCCGTCGTCTCTTCCTTGCTCTTTGAGATAAAAGAAAAAACAATAACAATGGCGGAATAGATTAAATACACAACCAAAAACACACTTTTCATAGAAAAGATTATAAAGGTTTCAAGATTTTTTAACAAATATTTAAAAGTGTTTTTAATGTTGATTGATATATTTTTAAAAGATAAAATTAAATATCTGTTTTGTTTTATTGTAGATAGCGGAGGTGAGTATGGCGAAAGGCTTGCTAATTTGTGTCACCGGGTTGTTTGTATTACTGTTTTTCTTGTCATTAGCAAGAAGGATTCTCGGTGCAATAGGAATAGGAAGGAAATTTAGGGAATTTAAACCTTATGTTAAAAGAAAAAGTATTTTCACACCGGCGGAAAGGTCTTTTTACGGGGTTTTGAAAGATGTAATTAAAGATAACGCGGAAATTTTTGTAAAAATCCGTGTTGCAGATATTATTGCACCAAGTAAACAATTTGATAGAAGTAATTGGCAAAAGGCTTTTAATAAAATTTCGGGAAAACATTTTGACTTTGTAATCTGTGATAAGAAAACCTTGTCTGTTTTGTGTGTTATTGAATTAAACGACAGTTCTCACAATTCAGCAAAAAGAATTGAAAGAGACGAGTTTTTAAAAGAAGTTTGCAGGTCTGCCGATATACCTCTTCTTTTCTGGAAAGCGAGAGGGGGCTATTTTCCTATGGAGTTGAAACAGGTTTTATCAAACTATATTGATTTTTCCGAATCTGAAAGTGAAAGTATTGCGGAAGGTACAAGCAAGAATCGGATTTGTCCCAAATGCAATTCCCCAATGGTTATTAAGGTTGCTAAAAAAGGGAAAAATCAGGGGAAAAAATTTCTGGCATGCTCTAATTTCCCAAAATGCAGATATATTGAACCTATTGATTAACCTCTCACTAACAACACTACCGCCATGGCACCTATGCCTTCGGAACGGCCGATGAATCCCATTTTTTCGGTTGTGGTGGCTTTTATGTTAATTCTCTCTTTTTCTATTTGAAGAATGGAGGCGATATTTTCCCTTATCTTGTCCCTTAACGGGTTTATTTTAGTTTTTTCGCAGAGTATTGTTGCGTCAAGGTTTGAGATTTCAAATCCTTTTTCTTTTGATAAATTTAACGCTTTTTCAAGAAAGACCTTTGAATTTTCATTTTTAAACCTGTTGTCTGTGTCGGGAAAGTGATAGCCTATGTCTTTTTCCCCTATTGCCCCTAAAATTGCGTCTGTAATTGCGTGTAGTAGAACATCCGCGTCTGAATGGCCTTTTAAACCGAAGGGGGAGTTAAACTCAACCCCCCCGATTATCATTTTTCTTCCGTATTCAAATTTGTGAAAGTCTATTCCCTGCCCTATCCTTAAATCCATACTACATTCTTGACATTGGAATTGTAAATAAAATGGTTATAAGCATTTTTATCATGTAGATTAAAATTACAATTACGATTAGTGTGATAATAACGGTTAATGCTATTGACAAAATTGAATTGTCTCTTTCTTCTTTACTTTTTTTCAACCAATTTCTTGTTAAAAAGAGCAAAATTGGCGAAGTAATTGCAATAAGCCCGTAGATAAACCACATCTGTTCGGTGTGTTTCGGGCCTTCAACAGGGCAGTAGTGCATTAAGAACCAGCCTGCGTATAGAGAGGTTATAATCTTTGTTAAAAACCACGGGAATTGAGCAATTCCCATGTATTCACCTGTCCTTCCGGGAGGTGCAAGTTCGGCTGCGTACTGCAAAAACCTCGGCTGCCACATTGCCTCGCCTATTGACATAACTATTATGTATGCAAAAAGTGTGTAAACATTGGGCCCTATGGCAAGGAAAAATGTAGGTAGAGCCATTACAAATGTTCCCAATATCATCATTTTCATTGTGTCGGATTTAGCCGTAATTGCCGCCACAATAGGGGTTAGTATGAAGATTAGGATAGGGTTGAAGTTTACGAAAAACTCCATATTTGCTTTAACGGTGGGGCCGAATGCCCTATCAACATACTGGGGAAGGGTTAGCCAGTTGTGGGCAAACAGTGTTTGAACAGGGATTAAGGCAAATATGAAGAATGCGAATTTTATGTCTCTTAACGGGTGTTCAATAAAGTATTGTTTCAAAGTCCTTTTCCTCGGTTTGCTCTCTTCCCTTTCCTTTTCAATCTGTTCTTCACTCTTTCCTGCAGCCATTTCTTTCTGCTTCTTTTCTTCCAGAGCGGCTGCAATTGTCTTTTTGTTTACGAATATTAGAAGCACAATAATGCCTAAAAATGTGCATATTACATAAAACCAGAAAACCCCTAACATTCCGTAATGAACATCGGGATTGATTTGGATTCCCGCCGCTTTCAGTTTTGTTATAAAGAAGTCTCTATACCATGCCCTTATTCTCGGTGAAAAAATTCCCGGCAAAAATCCGCCTAAATTCATTACCGCATAGAGCACGGCGTATCCCATTGTAGCTGTTTTCTCGTCGGTAAAGTCCTTAACCGCCGAATAAGCCGCAGGCTGGTACATTCCGTAGCCGATAATTACAAAGAATAAGCCTAACAAAGCGGCATAGTATAGCATTGTCCAGGAAGACTGGCCGAAAAGCATTTTGTAGGGCACTGCGGTGAATATAACCCTGCCTACAAGCATTAAAATTAAGGATATTAAAAGCGCTTTTCTAATGCCGATTTTGTCTGACATGCCCCCTAAAAACAGCATTGCAAGGGTAATGCCCCCTGTGAAAAACCCCACAACTAAATCGGCCTGATGGTCGTTTAGTCCGAAAAAGTCATTAAAGTAAATTGCCATAAAGGTAAGTATGCCGAAGTAAACCATACCTTCAATCAGGTATGAGATATTGACGCCCCATAGGACTTTCGGCACTTTTGCAAAATCAATAAAAGGCTGGATAATCTCTTTTAAAGGGTTCGGTTTGTTTTCTTCAGTGCCAATAGGCTCATAACCCGGTTCATTCTTTTTTTCTTCCGCCACCTTCTCCTCCCTGTGTTTTTATAGATTGATTATAGCAAATTGAATATAGTGTGCAAATTCAAGAAAAAAGTAAAAGTTTGCCTATGGTAAAATCAAAGAAAGACAACTGAAAAGGGGTGGGTTATGTTTGACTTTATCTTAACCGAGGAACAAAAAAAGTTAAGGGACGAGGCAAGGGAGTTTTCAAAATGGGTTCCTAAAGACTTAATACTTGCGATGGACAGGGAAGAGATTCAGTTTCCGAAAGAGTATTTGAAAGAGTGCGGAAGGAGAAACCTTTTAGGGATAAGAATACCGAAAGAATACGGCGGCAGAGGGTTAGGCTGGGTTGAAAATGTTATTGTTGCGGAAGAGATAGGTGTCCCCAGTTATTCCCTTGCCTGTTTATGGGGTGTAGGGGCTGATATTGTTTGTGACGCAATTGTTGAATTCGGCTGCGATGAGTTAAAGGAAGAGGTTGTTAAGCCATTGCTTAAAGGAGAGGTTTATGCAGCGGAAGGGTTGACAGAGCCGAGAGGGGGTTCGGATTTCTTCGGTGCAAAGACATATGCCGTAAAGGACGGAGACGACTGGATAATAAACGGCAGCAAGAGGTTTATTGTAGGGGCGGAAGGGGCTGATTGGTTTCTGATTTACGCTGTAACAGATAAAGATAACCCCGACCCCCATAAGAGGATTACCGCCTTTATGGTACCCAGAACAAAAGGGGTTGAGACAGAGTATATTTACGGCTTAATGGGTGTTAGAGGTGGTGGAGCGGGAAGGCTTACCCTGAAAGATGTAAGGGTTCCCGAAAGGTACGCCTTAAACGGGATAAACGGCGGGTACGAGGTTTTCAAAAGGATGATGATTCCCGAAAGGTTAGGCACTGCTGCAATGACAATAGGAAGCGTAAGGCCTGCAATTGAGATAGCAACAAAGTACACTTCAAGGAGAAAAGCCTTCGGAAGAGAGATTGCAAAGTTTGAAGCGGTAGGGTTTAAGGTTGCCGATTCAGTAATGCTACTTGACGCCGCAAGGGGGCTTGTTTATTCAACCGCTCTGGCAATTGACTCTGGAAATGCGTCTCCAGGCAGGGTAAGAAGAATGATTTCCGAAAGCAAGAAGTTTGTGACAGAGGCTGCATGGGAGATTGCAAACAAGTGTATGCAGGTTATGGGGGGAATAGGATATACAGACATCTATCCAATTGAAAGGATAGTAAGGGATATAAGGCTTTCAATGATTTGGGTAGGCACAAACGAGATAATGCAGTTGATAATCCAGCATGAATGGTACAAAGAGTTCTGGCAGAAGGTTGTAAAAGAAAATGTGAGAGATGTTGAAATGGACGCCGCAAACGCTGACAAAGAAGAGGAAAAGGTGTTTGAATGATTTTTTAAAAACATTGTTCAACCCTGAAACATTTTTTTAAATTTTAAGTATATTTAGTTAAAAACCGATTGAGGTATCTATGCTGGAAGTCAATCAATTGCAAAAATCTTACGGGGAAGTAAAAGCGTTAAAAGGGGTTTCCTTTTCAGTTGAAAAGGGGGTTATCTTCGGCTTGTTGGGTCCTAACGGTGCCGGAAAGACAACCACATTCAGGATATTGTCAACCCTTTTAAAGCCTGACGGGGGAGAGGTTTTCTGGGGAGGAAGGGATATTTTTACCAACAGAAAGTGGTGGAAAAGGGTAATAGGCTATGTCCCTCAGGAATTGGCATTATACGAGGAGTTGAGCGGGCTGGAAAACACCCTCTTAATGGCTGAACTTTACGGATTGAAAGGGAAAGAGGCAAAAGACAGGTGTTTTTACCTTCTTGAAAGAATAGGGCTGAAGGAGAGGATGAAGGATAAAGCAAAAAACTATTCAGGGGGGATGAAGAGAAGGCTTAATTTAATTATGGGGATAGTCCACAACCCTGAAGTAATCCTTCTTGACGAGCCTACCGCGGGAATAGATGTCCAGACAAAGATTAAAATTTATGAGTTTATAAAAGGGTTGGTAAAAGAGGGAAAGACAATTTTATACACAACCCATATGCTGAAAGAGGCGGAAGAACTGTTTGATATTGTGGGGATTATTGATGAGGGGAATTTAAAAGCCATAGGAAAGGTAGAGGATCTGGTTTCAAAGTACGCTCCTTCGGTTTTGCTTGAGTTAAGGTTGAAAAACTTTGATGGAAAGGAAAGCGAATTGAATAAATTAGGCAATTTTATGTCTGAAGAAAAACTGCTAAAACTTGAAATCCCGAGCCAGAGAGAGATAGCAAACACTGTTGAAAGGTTAAATTCTTTGGGGATAGTTATTGAAAATATGCTTATTAAAGGCGCTTCTTTAGAAACCGTATTTCTCAATTTAACAGGCAAGGAGTTAAGGGATTGAAGGGGATTTTCAGGTTTCTCTTTTACGATTACAAAACCAAGTGGGGGAATATCCCTACAATTGTTGTTTTCACCGCATTGCCTATTGTTATGTCCCTATTAATGACCATTGTTTTTGGCGGCAGTGACAAAAAGCCTGTCTTTGAACCGCCTAAAATTGCACTTATAAACCGTGACGACGGGTTTCTCTCAAAAGGCCTTGTTAAATTTTTTACCGCAGAGCAAATGAAAAAAGAGTTTGATTTTGTTGAAACCGATTATAAAAAAGGCTATAAGGGTATGAAAGAGCAGGAATTCTCCGCAATGGTGATTATCCCCGAGAACTTTACCGACAATTTTCTTACCGAGAAATCCCCCGAGATTGTACTTATAAAAAATCCCTCTCAAGGGATATACCCAAAAATGGTGGGAACCCTTTTGTCTTTAATGACAGAGGGGGTTAATTACCTTTTAACATATTATTACCCGCAATTTAAAGAGATTACCAGAATTTATAAA
>WFPG01000049.1 GCA_015487755.1 Acidobacteriota bacterium | reverse complement strand
GTTTTTAATATTATTCATACAACTTAAATATACTAAAAAATAGGGGGAGACGCAAGCGTCTCTCCCTATACCAGGTAACCTAATTTCTTTGCTTCCATCTCCAATTTGTCCCTGAATTTAGGATGGGCAATAGAGATCAAAGCCTTTGCCCTCTCCTCAAGTGATTTACCGAAAAGGTAAGCTACTCCAAACTCTGTTACAACATAATGAACATCAGCCCTTGAGGTTACAACCCCCGCACCCAGTTTTAATGTCGGAACTATTCTCGACACTTCACCGTTTTTGGCAGTTGAAGGAATTGCAATAATAGGCTTGCCGCCTTCACTCCTTGCGGCTCCCCTTATAAAATCCACCTGTCCCCCAAAGCCGCTGTAAATTTTTGTCCCTATAGAATCGGCACACACCTGTCCTGTCAAATCAATCTCTATTGCTGAATTTATCGCAACCATTTTTGTATTTTGGGCAATTACATAAGGGTCATTGCCGTATTCCGTAGGGTGAAACTCAAATAAAGGATTGTTGTTTATAAAATCGTATAATTTTTTCGTACCAAGGGCAAAGGTTGCAACAGATTTGCCTCTATGAATGGATTTTTTTTCGTTGGTAATAATGCCTTTTTCAACTAAAGAAAGAAGCCCGTCTGAAAACATTTCGGTGTGAATCCCCAGGTGTTTTTTGTCGTCTAAATAATGTAAAACTGCGTCGGGGATTGCACCTATTCCCATCTGCAATGTTGAGCCATCTTCAATTAACTCAGCACAGAATTGCCCGATTTTATCGGTAATTGAATTCATTTGCTCGGTTTTCAATTCCATTAAAGGAGTCTCAACTTCAACAAAACAATCAATTTTGCTTACATGTATAAAACTGTTTCCCAAAGCACGAGGCTGATTGGGATTCACCTCGGCAATTATATACTTTGCAACTTCACACGCGGCCTTTGTAATCTCAACCCCTGCCCCGAAGCTGCAAAAACCGTATTCGTCAGGCGGAGAAACAGAAATTAAAGCAACATCAATGGGGTATAAGCCTGATTTAAAGAGTTTAGGGATTTCACTTAAAAATATAGGGACATATTTTGCATTGCCGCTGTTTACCGCTTTCCTGGTGTTTGCCCCTACAAAAAAAGCCCTGTGAATGAAAGACCTTTTGTATTTCTCATAAGCGTAATCGGCAAATCCGAAGGTAAGAATATGAGCAATTTCAACATTTGACAATTCTTCAGCCCTATTTGTTAAAGCCTTTAACAATGTTTCAGGGGTGCACGCACCGGGATGGACATAAACATGGTCTCCCGACTTTACAACCTTGACCGCATCGTCAGGGTTGGAAAGCCTGGAATTGTATAATTTAACCCAGGTCATTGTTTTCTCCTTTTTATAGTAGGGATTCAATGTTCTTAACTGTATACCCGAAAACGTTTTGAAGCACCGGATGAATCGGGATACCCCTATAAATATATACCCCTTTTCTTAACGCATAACTTTTCTGCAATGCCTTTTCCAACCCTTTTTCCGCAAGCAACTCAACATAGGGAAACAAAACATTGTCAAGGGCAAGGGAACCTGTCCATGCCACACAGGAAGGTATATTCGGTATACAGTAATGAGTAATCCCCTGAACCTTAAAAACCGGGGATTGAGGAGTGGTAGGCCTTGATGTTTCCACACATCCCCCCTGGTCAATCGATAAATCAATAATGAGAGAACCTTTTTTCATCTTTTTTAACATGCTCTTTGTTATAACATGGGGAGATTTTTCCCCTTTAATCAATACAGCCCCTATAACAACATCCGCAAGGGATATTGCCCTTTCAATGGACTTTTTATTGGCAATTGATGTAATAACTCTTTTCTGGAAAAGCCTTTCTATTTCCCTTAACTTATCAATATCTTTATCAAGCACAATAACCTGTGCACCCGCACCTAATGCCGCCATACAGGCATTCCTTCCAACAGTACCTGCACCGATTATCACAATAACAGCCGGCGGAACCCCCGGTATGCCGCCTAAAACTATACCCCTGCCGCCTTTTATTATTTTCATATACTCTGCGGCTATTTGAATACTCATTTGCCCCGCAATTTCACTTGTAGGATAAAGAACAGGCAATTGCCCGTTTTCGTCTTCAATAAGTTCATAACCGATAATTGTAGCTTTTTTTTCAATCAATTTTTCAATCATGGTAGGCGGACAAACCGCAAGGTGGTGAAAAGCCATAATTATCTGCTCTTCCTGAATTAAGTCTATTTCTTTTTCAGATAGTTTTTCAGCCTTAACAAGAAGGTTTGCCCTTCCGAAAACCTCTTCATGGGAAAACACTATTTTCGCTCCCGCCTTTTCAAACTTATCATCAAAAAAGTGAATTTTTTCTCCCGCTTTCGTTTCCACAAAAACATTGTTTCCCGCTTCTGACAATAAAGCCACACTTTCAGGAGTTAAGGCAAGCCTGTTGTCTCCGCTCATTTCAACAGGTATTCCTATATTCATATAAAACCTCCAACTTTCTATAATAATTTTTGTTAAACTCCTTATCCGCACTAATTATCTAATTTAATTTTATCAAAGTTAAAAAGTATTCACAAATTGAAATATTCTAAAACCTGAATACGACATTTATGGTTGTGGTGGTATCAGTTTTCTTTTTTCCCGGTACCGGCAGGTTTTTAAATTGATGCAAATAGTTAAACTCTATTGCAAGGTTTTTGTTTATCGAAGAAGAGTAAGAAATATTGTTAAAAAGTCTGTAATCCTCGCTGTTAGAAACATTTACCCTTGTCTCGTTCTCAAACTTCAATTTATTTGAATCATTAAATGTATAT
>WFPG01000048.1 GCA_015487755.1 Acidobacteriota bacterium | reverse complement strand
CAGAATGGTTAGCAAAATAAGGTTTTTATAGTTTGAAAGTTTAACAATAAGCCTTGATGAAAGGCTTTTCTCGGTGTTTAGTTTGAGAATCTTCCACGGTGTTAAGGAGAAAAAGGCAGGCTCTGTCCCTGAAAAAAGAAAAGAGAAAAACAGAAGAATAATTACTTTAATTACAAAAACTTCCATAAATAAATTTTATCATAGAAGGGGGATAAATCCCCCCTTGAGTTTAATGCAAAGGCTCAAAGTTAGCAAAATCAGCCTTGTTAACGATAATTGCCTCGGTAATCCTCTTTCCGTGGTCTCCCTCTTTTGAGTGAACAGCAATCATGTGAAGCACCTCGTCGGGAAGGCCAATCTTTCCTGCAAGAATTGCCCCTGAAAACGGGTGCCTTAACAGTTTCCCGTTTTCACTTTTTACAAATTTTCCGTTTTCCCTCTTGTATTCAAGCAGTTTGCCTACATCGTGAAGGAAAGCGCCAGAAATAAGCAAATCCATATTTATAGGCATTTTATCCCCGTAAACCTCGCTCATAGCCTTTGCCATTGCTATTGAGGTTTTCAAAACCCCCCTTATATGGTCAACCATCTTAACGGGGCAGTCGGGGATAAGCAAAGTAAAAGGCATCTCATACAAATCCTTAATTTCCCATCCCCCTAACTTCATTGCCTCTTCAAAACACCTGTAAGTCTTCTCCCTTAAATCGCTATCTTTAATATCCTCAATTTCAGGAAAAAGCCTCTTCAATTCCTCTCTCATAAACTTACTCCTTTATGTTTTTATTTCAAGTGTCTGTCGGTGGGGCCTGAGTATCCGTGGTCGGTGGGGTGGATTTTGCGCATAGGCTTCATTTTTGTCTGCTCTTCGTATATGTGTGCAACAAGCCCCGGTATTCTTGCCATTATGAAAAATGCGTTTGCAAGTTGATGTGGGAAATCAAGTTCGCTTAAGATTCCCGCAATTGCTCCGTCAACATTTATTGGTAAGTGTTTGCCGAGGGTTTCTTCCATAGCCTTTTCGGTAAGTTTGAGTATTTTTATGTAATCCCCTGCAACTTCCGCTTTTTCAGCCTCTTCAAGGAGTTTTTTTGTTCTCGGGTCGTTTGTGTGCACCCTGTGGCCGAAGCCGAATATCTTCTGCTTTGTCTCCCTTTTTGCCTTTACAATCTCTTTTACCGCGTCTTCAAGGCTAAATCCCTTTTCTTCCGCATAGTGCTTTACCTCTTTAAGGTAAATCATGCAGTTTTCTATTGCCCCGCCGTGGAATTTGTTTATTGCAAGTATTCCAGCCGCAATGCAGGAGTTAAGAGGCGCTCCCGTTGAAGCAACTGTTCTTGCGGCAAGGGTTGAGGGGGGTGTCGCTCCGTGGTCAACAGAGGATACAAGCATTGTTTCCATTAGTTTTGCAACCTTTTCGTCAGGCAGTTCCCCTTTGATTGCAAGGTAAACAACGGCAGGGTAGGAGTATTTCCCCATTAGGTAATCAATGGGGTAGCCCCTTAACTGGATTTTGTTAGGCTCAATTTTGGTAATTTCGGTTTCCCAGTGTAATTCACTCATCTCTTTTCTCCTTTTTATTTAATTCGTAAAGTTTTGCGTATTTTAAAAATGTGTAATTTGTCTCTATTTTTGCAAGGATAAAGCCCTCGCTTCCCTTTAAAAATTTCAGGTCAAGTATGTATTTTTTGATAAAGGTGAAGAAAATCTTTAAAGTCATGTCAATGAGGTTTGTCTTTTTGCCTTTTTCAAACTTGTCGTATGCTTTCAGGTATGCGTATTTGTTGAGTTTTTCAACGGCAAAATCTATTGAAGGGTAGGGGTAATGATCTATAAATTCAGTTATTGTTTTTACCTTTCCGTTTATCTTAATGTTTTCGTGCACCCTGCCACCTATCCATTTGCCGTATTTTTTGTGGTAAAGCCTTATCTTTTTTTCGCAGGTAAACCTGTTGTCTTTAAACGGCTTGCCTAAAAAGTAAAGGTTTCTGTAAAATTCAAAGCCTTTGATCTGGCTATCAAAACCGTTTTGTTTTAAATCTTTTATTTTTTCAATAAGTTTTTCGGAAAGCCTTTCGTCTGCGTCTAAAACCAATAGCCAGTCGTTTTCGGTAACTTTGTGGCAGAAGTTTCTTTGCTCAACATAGCCTTTCCATTCGTTAAAGTGAAACTTTGCCCCGGCCTTTTCCGCAAGTTCCTTTGTCCTGTCTGTGCTTCCCGAATCAACAACGACAACCTCGTCGCATACTTCAAACAGGTTTTTCACTGTTTCAAATATGTGGTTTTCTTCGTTTCTGGTGATTATTACGCCGCTTATCTTCATAGTCAAAACTTCAGTGTTTTAATGTTTATTCCCGCCTGCTGCATTCTTAACAGCGTTCCCGCAATATTGCTTAAGATTAAAAGTTTTAAATTTTCCCTTCCCATTACTTGCGCATCTGAAGGTG
>WFPG01000047.1 GCA_015487755.1 Acidobacteriota bacterium | reverse complement strand
GCTTTACTTTGAAGGGGACAGGTTTCAGTCAAGAAGGCTTATAAGGGCTATAAAAAACAGGTTCGGGTCAACAAATGAATTGGGGCTTTTTGAAATGACATCAAAGGGGCTTATCCCCGTAACAAACCCTTCCGAGTTTTTCATAGGGGAAAGGCCTGAAGACACCACAGGCTCGGCAATTGTATGTGCTGTTGAAGGAACAAGGGTATTGCTTGTTGAACTTCAGGCATTGGTTACCGAAAGTGCATTCGGCACCCCGAGAAGAATGGCCATAGGGATTGATATAAACAGGCTTCACCTTTTGCTTGCAATTATTGAAAAAAGGCTTGACTACCTGATAGGCAGGGACGATGTCTATATAAATGTTGCGGGGGGATTATCCATAAACGAGCCTTCGGTTGACTTAGGGATTGCCTTTGCGGTTGTTTCAAGTTTTTTAAACAAGCCTTTAGACAGGCACACTGTTTTCATTGGGGAAATCGGGCTTTCGGGGGAAATCAGAAGCGTGTCCGCTATAAACCAGAGGCTAAACGAGGCTGCAAATTTAGGGTTTAAAAGAGCAATAATTCCCGATACAAGGGAAAAAATTGACACAAAGGTTAAAAACAAACTTGAACTGATAAAGGTTAAAAGCCTGAAACAGGCGTTTGACCTTGTTTTTTAAGTAATTTCAAACTTCTTTAATGTGATAAAATAATTACCTGAAAAATTTTAAGGGGGAATTATGCCGAAAGCTGAAGGATTGATACTGCCCTTTGACGGGAAAGACAAGATTAGAAAAGATTACCTTGAAACAATAGATTTTGACGGAAAGCCTCAATTGATTGCCTACTCTACAGACGAGTTTTCAGCAGTTTGCCCTTTTTCGGGGCTTCCTGATATTGCAACCGTTGTTATAAAGTACATACCTGACGGAAAGATTGTAGAATTAAAATCTCTTAAGTATTACTTTATTTCCTTCAGGAATGTAGGGGTTTATCAAGAAGAAGCAACTTCTATTATTTTCAATGACTTAAAGGAAATACTCAAACCGAAGTTTTTAAGCGTTTACACAAAATACAACATAAGAGGCGGAATTGAAGCGGAATGCTACATTGAAACGGAAAACGAAGAAGAAGCATTGAAAAAGTATGTTCACGAGGTTGAATAATGAGGTTTATGGGAAGTAAAAAAGAGATTGAAGGGTGCAAAATTGTATTAAGGGGCTACCCTTTTGACGGGACGGCGTCCTTTAAGTCAGGGCAGAGGTTTGCTCCCGCAGATGTAAGGCTTAATTCGGAAGGGATTGAAACATACTCTCCCCTGTTTGATTTAGACATTGAGCAGGACATAGACTTTTACGACGCAAAAGACTTAAACCTTCCCTTCGGAAATACCGAAAAAGCGCTTGAGTTAATTGAAAAAGACGCAAAATCCTTTTTTGAAAAAGGGCACATTCTTTTCAGCATAGGAGGGGAACACCTTGTCACCCTTCCCATTGTTAAAGCATGCCATTCCGTTTACAGGGATTTGCATTTAATCCACTTTGACGCCCATGCGGATTTAAGGGAAGAGTATTTAGGAGAAAGGTTATCCCATGCAACGGTTATGAGAAGGATTTTAGAGTTTCTTCCTGTTGAAAACTTCCACCAATTTTACATACGCTCAGGAACAAAGGAAGAGTTTGAATTTATGAGAGAAAACAAAACATTGAAGAAAAACCCTGAAAATGTGGTAAGGATTATCGGGGAAAATGCCCCTGTTTACATAACCATAGACATGGATGTTTTAGACCCATCCGTTTTCCCGGGAACAGGCACTCCGGAGCCCGGGGGAATAGATTTCAATACCCTTGTTGACGCTTTATCAAGGTTTAAAAATCTCAACATAGTGGGCATTGATTTTGTTGAACTCTCCCCGGACATTGACAATACCGAAATTTCAACAATTACCGCGTGTAAACTTATAAGGGAATGTATGGGGGTAATTCATGTCTCATAAGATAGCAATTATAGGGGGAAGCAACCTTTTTAATTCCGAACTTGTAAACAACATGATGGAAGAGAGAATTATAACCCCTTTCGGGACTGTAGAGGTTTTTATAGACGAACATACAATGCTAATTCAAAGGCACGGGAAAAAGAATGTGCCGCCCCACGCCATAAACCACAAAGCAAACATTTACGCTATTAAATCAAGGGATTTTAAGAAAATACTGGCAATTAACTCGGTAGGCTCTTTAAAAAGGGAGATTAAGCCTTCCGAGGTGTGCCTTGTTAGTGATTTTATTTCTTTCTACAACATAGTTACCGTTGACCC
>WFPG01000046.1 GCA_015487755.1 Acidobacteriota bacterium | reverse complement strand
TACTACGGCTATATGATTACTTATGAATTTGTAATTGCCCTGCTGGTTATAACAATATTAGGCTCAGTTTTTACGGGAGGATTGGTAAGCACTTTTTCTCCTATGTTTGAGTCTTTATTCGGTATTGTTTCTGATATGAAACTTGCCGATTTATCCACAATGGATAACCCTCTTTTAAAAGAGTTGTCCATGTCGGCGCCGGGAACATATCAGCATTCCGTTAGGGTTGCCAATCTTGCTGAAGCGGCTGCCCAGAGAATTAACGCAAACGCTTTGCTTGTAAAGGTAGGCTCATATTACCATGATATAGGGAAAACAAAAAAGCCTGAATACTTTATAGAAAACCTCAGAACAGGTGAAGAAAATAAACACACCAGGCTTGCCCCTAAAATCAGTGCTTTAATCCTTAAAAACCATGTTAAAGACGGAGTGGAAATGGCGGAAGAATTCGGATTGCCTGATGAGATAATAAACTTTATAAAAGAACATCACGGAACAAAGTTAATGACATTTTTTTATAATAAAGCGCTTAATATGGCTAAAGAAAGCGGGGAGGAGGTTCAGGAAGAGGAATACAGGTATCCGGGCCCCAAACCCACCTCAAAAGAAACGGCAATTTTAATGATTGCCGATGCTATTGAAGCGGCATCAAGAACACTTAATACCCCGACAACCCCGGGCAAAATTCAACACCTTGTTGACAGAATTGTTAAAGATATAATGGACGACGGGCAACTTTCGGATAGTGATTTGACTTTTAAAGAATTAACAGAAATTAAAAAGTGCTTTGTAGAAAACCTTGCTGCTTATTTTCACACAAGGATTGACTATCCGGGATTTGATTTTAATAAAGAAAGCGAACCGAAAGAAGTGGGTGGACAAAAAGGTAGCGGTGAAAAAAATGAGTGAGCTGGATATTTCAATAGAAACCCCCTGCTGTAAAGGTTGCGACAGTATTATTGAAGAATTCTGGCAGTATTTGAAAAAAGAACTTTCTTCTCTTTTACCTAAAAGGTTTTTAATAGAAATATCTATTGTAGATAACGAGGAAATTAGAAGTTTAAACAGGGATTACAGGAATAAGGATTATGTAACCGATGTTTTAAGTTTTGAAGATGGAGATGTACTCCCGGACGGTGCTGTTTTTCTTGGAAGCATAGTAATAGCCTGTGAGAGAGCAAAAGAGCAGGCTGAAGAAATAGGCAATTCTTTTGAGGAAGAATTAAGGTTTTTGTTTATGCACGGAATATTGCATATTTTGGGTTTTGACCATGAAACCGATAACGGTGAAATGTTCAGGTTGCAAAGAGAATTGAAAAAAAAGTTAAAACAATTCTTTTCTCATTCGGAGGATTAAATGGAAAACCTTTTTCTCGCTTTTCTTATAGTTTTTCGTTTATTTGCAATAGCGCTTAAATTTGCCTTTAACAACTTAACTTTAATTGACTTAAAAAAGATCTCTGAAAAAGAAGAGGAAGTTGAACATATACTTGAAAATAGAATTGCCATGCAGTTTACTACTTCTATTTTAAATGAAATAACAGTTCTTCTTTTAGGCTGGATATTTTACCTTAAATTAAATTCCTTTGAAAAAACTTTGATATTGCTTTTAGTTTACCTTGTTATAGAAAAGGTGTTTGTAGGAGCCATAGGTTTTGTTAGCAGGGAAAAGGTTGTGAAAATCCTTATGCCTGTTTTAACCCCTTTGCTTTTTGTTTTTAAACTACTGGTGTTGCCCGCCTATAAATTTGCCATGTATTTGATTAAGAAAGAGGATATAAGGATTGACGACGAAGAGGACAGAGAGGACGAAGAAAGGGCTTTTATTGATGTTGCCACAGAAGAAGGCATAATTGAAGAGGGGGAAAAGGATTTAATAAAAGGGGTGTTAGACTTCGGTGAAACTATTGTAAGGGAAGTTATGACACCGAGGACAGATATAATTGCGGTTCAAGAGAATATTTCCTATGAAAACCTTATAGAAAAATTTAAGGAAGCAAAACATTCAAGGCTTCCCGTTTACAAAGAAACTGTTGATAACATAATTGGAATTGTACATTTGAAAGATGTTCTTGCAATGGAAAAAGACAAATTCAATTTGTCAAAAATTATTCAAAAACCGTATTTTATTCCGGAAACAAAGAAGGTTCTTGAATTATTAAGGGAGATGCAGAGCAATAAATTAAAGATGGCAATTGTGTTAGACGAGTACGGCGGCACTGCCGGGGTTGTAACAATAGAAGACCTTGTGGAAGAAATTGTAGGTGAAATAGAAGACGAGCATGATATTGCAAAAAATGTAATTCAAAGGGTAAATGAAAACACCTATCTTGTTGACGGAAGTTGCAATATACACTTTTTTATGGAAGAAACGGGGATTGAACTTGATTTTGAAGATGTTGACACTATGGGCGGTGTGGTTTTTACAATATTCGGGAGAATCCCCAAAGAGGGAGAGAGCATTGAATATCGGAATTTAAGGTTAACTGTGGAAAAAATGATTCACAGAAGGGTGAAAACAATAAAAATTGAAATAATAAAAAAGGAGAGCAAGGATGACTAAATTCGGAGAGGTTGCTTTAATAGGCAGGCCTAATGCGGGGAAATCAACATTGCTAAATTACCTGTTAGGCAGAAAGATTTCCATAGTTTCAGACAAACCCCAGACAACCAGGCATAGAATTTTAGGGGTATTAACAAAAGACGACTACCAGCTTGTTTTTGTGGATTTGCCGGGTTTTCACAAGCCTATGTATGAAATGAACAAGGTAATGATGCAAAATGTGTACAGCGAACTTGATACGGCAGATGTAATACTTTACATAATTGACGCTTCGGTTCCCATAGGAAACGGAGAGCGCTTTCTTATGAACACATTGAAAGAGGTTAACAAGCCTAAAATAGTTGCTTTAAACAAAATAGACATTATAAAGAAATCAAGGGTACTGCCTTTAATTGAAGAATTAAAAGAAATGGGGTTTGAAGAGATTGTGCCAATATCCGCTTCTGCCGGAATAAATGTAGACGAACTTCTTGAAGTATTACTTAAATATATTCCCGAGGGCGAGTTCCAATACGATGTTGAATACATTACAAACATAAATGAAAGGCTTTACATTGCCGAGATAGTAAGGGAAAAGGTTTTAAAAGAAACAAGAGACGAATTGCCTTACACAACCTTTGTCGAAGTGAGAAAAATAGAGCATTTTGACGATTATGTTGAAATATTCTGCGATATTATTGTTGAAAAAAAATCCCAGAAGCCTATTCTCATAGGGAAGGGCGGCAATATGATTAAAAAGATTAGAAAAGAGTCAGAGGCAGAATTGAGAGAATACTTCGGTAAAGAAGTTTCTCTTGAATTGTTTGTAAGGGTTGAAAAGATGTGGAGACAGAAAGGGAAGTATTTGCAGCAGTTTAATATTTAGTTGACGGTATTGCAAGTATGGCTGGATTTTTAATTTTTACCATAGTCTTTACAATATTTTTCAGACATGATAAACTATTTTGTCCTGTTGGGCAAAGTCCTATCGGGCATAGTATATAAAAAATTTGGAGGTGGCTGATGCTTACGAAAGAAAGAAAATCGGAGATTATCGGCGCCTTCGGGAAACACGATAAAGACACGGGTTCCCCCGAGGTGCAGATAGCCTTAATTACCGAGAGGATTAACTATTTAACGGAACATTTCAAAGTGCACAAAAAAGACTTCCATTCAAGAAGAGGTCTTTTAAAACTTGTTTCTCAGAGAAAGAAACTCCTCGAATACCTGAAAAGAAAAGACTTTAACAGGTATAGAGATATTGTTAACAAATTAGGTTTAAGAAAATAATCTAAAAAAAATTAAAAAGTAGGTAAAAAGTATGAAAAAGCAGGTAAGCGTTTCCATAGGTGGCAAAACAATTACCATGGAAACCGGCGTTATAGCCAAACAGGCTGACGGCGCCATTGTGATAAGTAGCGGTGATACAAAGGTATTGGTAACGGCATGTATGTCAGACGAACCGAGGGAAGGAATAGATTTCTTCCCTCTGGTTTGCGATTATAAAGAACACACATTTTCGGCCGGTAAAATTCCCGGCGGGTTTTTTAAGAGAGAAGGCAAGCCTTCTACAAAAGAGGTATTAACAAGCAGGCTTATTGACAGGCCTTTAAGGCCTTTATTCCCGGACAATTTCTTTAATGAGGTGCAGGTTATAGCAAATGTTTACTCTTTTGACAGCGCAAACGAGCCTGAAGTGCTTGCTATAACCGCTGCGTCCTGTGCCCTTTATATTTCAAAAATACCCTTCACCATTCCCGTTGGAGCGGTAAGGGTAGGCTATATTGACGGGCAATTTGTGGTTAACCCCACACATGAGGAAAAAGAAAAGTCTTTGTTAGACCTTGTTGTTGCGGGCACTGAAGAAGCAATTGTCATGGTTGAAGCGGGAGCAAAAGAGGTTTCAAACGCATTGATGGTAGATGCCCTTGAATTTGCCCATACCCATATTAAAGAACTTGTTAAGGCACAGAAAGAACTTTACGAAATGATTAAACCTGAAAAGGTTGAAGTGGAAGAAAGGTTTGTTGACCAGGTTTTATTTGAAGAAGTTGAAAGGGAAATATCCGAGAAATTGCTTGATGCTTTAAGGATTAAGGGCAAGCTTGCTTCAAATGCGGCTGTTAAGGAAATCAAAAAGAAACTTATTGAAAGTTACGAAGAGGAATTACAGCCTGATGTAGCCTATATCTTTGACCAGATAAAGGAAAAACTTTTCAGAAACTATGTGCTCAACGAAGGCAAGAGGCTTGACGGAAGGGCTTTTGACGAAATAAGGCCGGTAAGCGTTGAAGTAGGCGTTATGCCGAGAACTCACGGTTCTGCTCTGTTTACCAGAGGGGAAACCCAGGCATTGGTAACGACAACTCTGGGCACATTCGGAGATAGCCAGTTGATAGACGGGCTTGAAGGGGAAGAAGAAGAAAAGTTTATGCTTCATTACAACTTCCCGCCTTTTAGCGTAGGGGAAGTAAGGCCTTTGAGAGGCCCCGGAAGAAGGGAAATAGGTCACGGCGCCCTTGCAAAAAGGGCTATTGAGCCTATGATTCCGTCGGAAGAAGAATTCCCTTACATAATCAGGGTTGTTTCTGAAATCCTTGAATCAAACGGCTCCTCTTCAATGGCAACAGTATGCGGCGGAACTTTGTCTTTAATGGACGCAGGTGTTCCCCTTAAAAAGCCTGTTGCGGGAATTGCAATGGGGTTGGTAAAAGAGGGGGACAAATACGCTATTTTAACTGATATTGCCGGTGCTGAAGACCATTACGGAGATATGGATTTTAAGGTTGCAGGCACAAAAGACGGCATTACGGCCCTGCAGATGGATATAAAAATAAAGGGCTTAACAAAAGAGATAATGGCTGAAGCACTTGAGCAGGCAAGGAAGGCAATAGACTTTCTGCTTGACAAAATGACCGCCTGTATCCCTGAGCCGAGAAAAGAACTTTCCCCGTATGCTCCGAGAATTACAGAGATTGAAATTTCAACTGATAAAATCAGGGATTTAATAGGCCCGGGCGGAAAAACTATTAAGGAAATTGTGGATTCAACGGGAGTTAAAATCGAAATTAAGCAGGACGGCAAGGTTCTTATTGCGGCGACAAACGAAGAGGCTTCTAATAAGGCTATTGAACTTATTAAAACCGTTACTGCTGTTCCCGAAATAGGCAAGGTTTACGAAGGCGTTGTTAAGAGAATAGAAGATTACGGCGCTTTTGTTGAAATTCTGCCCGGTAAGGAAGGGCTTTTGCACAAAAGTGAAATTGCAAACCACTTTGTAAGGAATGTAGCAGACGAATTGAAACTTAATCAAAAAGTCCTTGTAATTGTTAAAGATATTGATAATTTAGGCAGAGTGAATTTAAGCAGGAAGCAGTTGCTTAAAGATGAAGAAGGTGAAAGCGGAGAAAGTGGAAACAGAAATAGGGATTACAACAACAGGCACAGAAACCACAGTCCGAGGCATAACAATTACAACAGGGACAACAGAAATTACAGAAACAGAGATAACAGAGACGACAGAGATAAAGAGAATAATTAAAAAAAATAAAATCGGAGGAAATATGCCTGTGATTCTTGCCAAATATATGGGGGATTATGTAGGTAAAGAGATTACCCTTCAAGGGTGGGTCAGGCTTAAAAGAAAGCACGGAAAAATCAGGTTTGTAGAGTTAAGGGACGGTTCGGCATTTGTTCAATGCGTTTTTATTAAAGGGGAAACCTCTGATGAGGCTATGGAAGACTTTAAAAAACTCACTCAAGAAAGTTCAATAGAGTTAACAGGCACTGTCCAGCAAAACCCAAGGGACGGAAGTTATGAACTTTTAGTTAAAACAATGAAGATTTACCAGATTTCAGAGCCTTTTCCCATTACCCCCAAGGAACACGGTGTTGATTTTTTAATGGATCACAGGCACCTCTGGCTCCGTTCAAAAAGGCAATGGGCTATTTTAAGGGTTAGGGCTGAAATAATTAAGGCCTGCAGGGACTTTTTTGACGAAAGAGACTTTGTTTTAGTTGATTCCCCTATTCTTACCCCCAATGCCGCTGAAGGCTCAACAACCCTTTTTAAAACAGATTACTTCGGGGAAACAGCCTACCTTACCCAGAGCGGGCAGTTGTATTCTGAGGCGGCCATAGCGGCGTTTAAAAAGGTATATTGCTTCGGGCCTACATTCAGGGCGGAAAAATCCAAAACAAGAAGGCACTTAATGGAATTCTGGATGGTAGAGCCTGAAATGGCATTTGCAACATTGAACGATGTTATGGATTTAGCGGAGGAGTTTGTTGAGTACATTGTCGCAAGAGTGCTTGATAAAAGAATGGAAGAGTTGAAGATACTGGAAAGGGATATATCAAAACTTGAAAAAATCAAAAGGCCTTTTATTAGAATGACTTATACAGAGGCTGTTGAACAGTTGCACAAATTAGGTTCGGACATTATCTGGGGAGAAGATTTCGGCGGAGACGACGAAACAATTTTAACAAAACAGTACGACAAGCCTATCCTTGTTCACAGGTTTCCTGCAAGTTTCAAGGCATTCTACTTTGAACTTGATAAAGAAAACCCTGAATTGGCGTTAGGGGTAGATGTTTTAGCCCCGGAAGGTTACGGTGAAATTGTAGGAGGGGGAGAAAGGTCTGCCGACATAGAACACCTTCTTGAAAAAATTAGGGAAGAAGGAATTCCCGAAGAAAATTACAAGTGGTACCTTGATTTAAGAAGGTACGGCTCGGTTCCACACGGCGGGTTCGGGCTTGGAATAGAAAGGACTGTTGCCTGGATATGCGGCCTGCACCATGTAAGGGAAACAATCCCATGGCCGAGAATGCTTAACAGACTGTATCCTTAAAAATTTATGCCGAAATTCTTTTTCTTAACTTTAGGTTGCCCCAAAAACACGGTTGACTCCGAGGTTATGGCAGGTTGCCTTATTGAAAGAGGCTATGAGCCTGTTTTAAACCTTGATGAATATGTTGACTATGCAATAGTTAACACCTGCGGTTTTATACTTCCCGCTAAAGAAGAATCCATAGATAGGATTCTTGAACTTGTTGAGTATAAAAAACAGGGGAAAATAGGGGAAATTGTTGTAGCAGGCTGTCTTGTTCAAAGGTATGTAAAGGATTTGAAAAAAGAAATTCCCGAAATAGATTACTTTGTAAGCCTTAACGATATAGAAAAGATTGTTGACATTCTTGAGAAAAACCGCAATGCAGAATTTAAAATGCCTCAATACGTTTATTCTGAAAAATCACCAAGAATTCTATCAAATTCCGTCTATGAATATGTGAAGATATCCGAGGGGTGCAACCACTCCTGCTCTTTTTGCGCAATCCCGGGGATAAGGGGCAGGTTGAGAAGCAGGACTATTGAGTCTATAGCCGACGAAGTTAAAAACCTTGTTGATTACGGGTACAGGGAGATAATCCTTATATCCCAGGATTCAACAATGTACGGAACGGATCTGGGAATGAAAGACGGATTGGCTCAACTAATTGAAAACTTAAATAAAATTGATGGTGATTTCTGGATAAGGGTTATGTACCTTTTCCCCGGCGAAATAACCGACAGGCTTTTAAAAGTTATGGCTCAAAGCGAAAAGGTGTGCAATTACATTGACATACCGTTGCAGCATGCTTCAAAGAGAATTCTTAAATCAATGAAAAGGCCGGGTAGCGGAGGCGAATATTTAAAATTGATTGAAAAGATAAGAAAAGAGTTTGATAACGATGTTTTTATAAGGACTGCACTAATTGTAGGCTATCCGGGAGAAACGGAAGAAGAGTTTAATGAACTTAAAAACTTTGTAAAAGAGGCTCAATTTAACCATTTAGGGGTTTTCACCTATTCCCACGAGGAAGACACACCCGCTTTTAGCCTTGAAGACAGTGTGAGTGAGGACACAAAAATAAAAAGAATGAACGAAATTATGGAAATGCAAAAGGAGATATCGTACAATGTAAACAAGCAACTTGTAGGGAGCGTGGTAGAGGTAATCGTTGAAGGGTATTACGAAGAAACGGAATATCTTTTAAAATCAAGGCATAGAGGGCAGGCACCCGATATAGACGGAGTTACTTTGATTAACGAAGGCTTTGCGGATGTGGGGGATTTTAAAAAGGTATCAATAGAAATGGCTATGCATTACGATATTTTAGGGAAAATCTTATAGATGAAAGGAGACAGGTTATGAAGGTATTTAAATTTTTAACTGTTTTTGCTTTGATCCTTGTTTTCACTGTTAAATCATTTGCCGGAATTCAGGCCGGTATGATTATTTTCAAGGTAGTTGACGAAAACAAAAAGCCTATTGAAGGGGTTAAAATTACCATTACTATGAAAAAGAGAAAGAGTTTTCACAAAGAGTTGGTTACAAATAAAAAGGGTGTTGCAAGGGTAACACTTAATATTGCTACCTATATCGTGAAATTTGAGAAAGAAGGTTATGTTACATACGAAACCCTTACTAAACCTATAATCAGTGATAAAAAGGTTGAGAACATAAAACTGATGAGTTTAAAAGCTGCCGCTATGCAGGAAGAAAGCAAATTATCCCCTGAGGAAAGGGCGGCAATAGCTTTTAACCAGGCTGTTGAATTTTTAAAGAAAAAAGACGACAAAGGGGCTTATCCTCTTTTGAAAAAAGCGGTTGAACTAAACCCCAACCTTGCATACGCATGGTTTCACCTTGGAAGAATTGATTTAATAAACAACAAACTTGACGATGCGGAAAGGGAATTGTTAAAAGCGATTGATTTAAACGGCACAATGGGGCACGCTTATGTTTTGCTTGCTGATGTTTACAAGAAAAAAGGAGATGAAGAAAATTACAAAAAATACCATAAAAAAGCGGAAGAAATGGGTGCTATTGACCCTGCAGAATACTACAACAAGGCTGTTGAATACATAAATGCAGGAAATGACAAAGAGGCTAAAGGTTACCTTGAAAAGACTTTGCAGGTTGACCCGAAATACGCAGACGCATACTATCAGTTAGGTTTGCTTTATTTAAGGTTGGGTGATATGAATAAATGCGTTGAAATGCTTAAAAAATACCTTGAGTTGGCTCCTAACGGCAAATATGCTGGAGATTGCCAGGGCCTGATTCAAGGCTTAACAGCTGGACAATAATTTAAAAAATAAATACGGGGGTGTCTTTTGATGAAAAAGGTTTTTGCGTTTTTGGTTTTGCTTTTGACGGTTGGCAACCTAATGGCAGCAGAAAGGTATATTGTTGTTTTGGACAAACAGCCTGTTATTAAGGTAACTAAGAGGGCTTTGAAAACAAAAGCCGCTAAAATGTACAGGCAGGAAGTTTTAGAGCAACAAAAGGATTTTATTAACTTTGTTGAGAAAAAGTTAAACGGAAAGGCTTTCGGCTCAATTCAAACCGTTTTAAATGCGGTTTTTGTCGAGCTTGACCCGGCGCAGGTTGAAAAAGTAAAAGAATTTCCCGGTGTTAAATCTGTTCAAAAAGACAGGGTTTACACACTAAAACTTGACGGGGCAAACAGGGTTTGCGGCAATGTTGCCGTTTACAGAAGGCTTGGAATGTCCAACCTTGACATAGGAAAGGGGATGAAAATTGCTATTCTTGATACGGGAATAGACATTTCTAATCCGATGTTTGACGATACGGGGTTTGAATATCCTGCAGGTTTTGACCCGGGAGCCGACAATGAAACAGATTATACAAACAACAAGATAATTGTTGCTAAAAATTTCGGCAGTGACCAGAATGCATCAGACCAATTTGGCCACGGGACGGCATGTGCAGGCTGTGCGGCCGGAAGGTATGTTGAAGTTCAGGATGGACTTTTCCTTTACAAACTTTTAGGAGCCGCTCCCGGTGCTTATTTAGGTAACTACAAGGTGTTTACAATGGGGCCAAATGGGCCAAGCGCATACCAGTCTTCTATTTTAAACGGTATTGATGCGGCGGTTAACGACGGGATGGATGTTATATCCATGAGTTTAGGCGGAGATATAGGAAACACATCTTCAGACGACGATGCCGAGGTTCAGGCAATTGAAAACGCTATTGACGCAGGGGTTGTTGTTACCGTTGCGGCCGGGAACGAAGGTGATAATATTGAAGATTTAGTGAACCAGTATGGAACTGATTGCAATAGTGGAGATTGTTATTTAAATCACCTTGATGAATTCTCCCTTGTCCCTATGAGTATAAGCACCCCGGGAAATGCTCCCGACGCAATCACCGTAGGGGCTGTCGACAATGAAAGGGATTACCAGGCCATAAAACATTCAACATTCTATATAAACGGTGAACCTATTGAAGGTTTAACAGACATTCAGTACGGAACTGATACCCAGGTTGCGGTTAATTTAACCGAATTCCCGATGACTGAAGTTGTTGACCTTGCGGATTATACAACAGACGATCTGGCATGCAATTCCCTTGACGGAATTGATTTAAGCGGAAAAGTTGTCCTTGTTCAGAGAGGAGACTGTTATTTCTGCCAGAAGATTAAAAATTGCCAGGATGCAGGCGCCGCTGCGGTTATTATTTACAATAACAAAGCAGCTGATGAAGACGGCGGCGGAATTTTGAATATGGATGTAGGGCCTAATCAAAATTGTCCCTTTCAGTTAAATATCCCTGGGTTCTTTATTTCAAAAGAAGACGGAGAGGCTTTAAAACAGGTATTAGCGTCTTCAACGGAACCTGTTTATTTTTCAATCTCTGTTGAAACTGAATATACCAAAGTTGCATCAGGCTACAAAACTTGGTTCTCTTCAACAGGCCCGACAAAGGTTGATTATCACTTAAAACCCGATGTTGCCGCTCCGGGGCAGAGGATTATGGCACCTACCCAGGATGATAATTCATCAGGCGGAATGTACAGTGCTACAGGTTTTGGAGAAACTCAGGGAACAAGTTTTTCAACACCTTACACAGCAGGTATTGTTGCCGCTTTTAAATCCCTTTATCCGGACTTAACACCTGCGGAAATTAAGGGAATTATCTGCACCGCAACCGCACCGGGCTACGATCTGTACCAGACTAAAGACGGTATAAACAATATCTTCTATACAAACGGGTATGCAATTCCTCCTTTCTTGGGCGGCGGAATTGTTAATATGGAAGATGCGGTTAATGCAAAACTCTCATTAATGCCGTCCAATATAAGTTTCGGCAATGTGGACACGGCAAACACAAAAGGCGGTAAAGGAAGCCTTTCTAAAGTGTTTACCGTTAAAAACATATCTGATAAAACAATCTCTTTTATTCCTTCGCTGCTTAATATATGCGCAAATTCAAAAGTAAATGCCAGCATTTCACCTACAACAAAACAGACTTTAAACCCCGGTGAAAGCGTTGACATTACTTTAACCGCAAATTACACAGACCCGGCGGCAACTCACTTAATGGGTTTTGTCGTATTAACCGACAATTACGGCAATGAGTACAAATTACCTTATTACGGAAGGTTTGTATCAAGCGATGTTTTAAATCACAGTGATACGGAAGATGAAGACGGAGACGGAATTAACCACGGAACGGAGTTAGGTGCTTGGAGTGATGTGTATGTTGCCGATACAGACAATGACGGTATGACAGATGCGGAAGAGATGAACGGTATTGACGTAAACGGAACAACAGTTCGCTACAACCCCGCAAACGCAACATCTGTTTACTACGACCCGTTTGCGGATACAGACCTTACTTTTGAAACTTATGTGCCTGCTTTTGTTAACGATTACGATGAAAACGGCTTTACGGAGTGCTACCTCTACATTTCCAACCCCAACAATGAAGCGGTTGAAGTGAGGGTATTGCCTATCTCTCCCACAGGGGTTATTACAACCACTGTAAGAAAACTTACAGTTCAGTCTCACGGCTGGAAGGGGGTTAAAATAGACAGGGGAATGTACCCGGCAGGCGGCGGATGGATACTCATAAAATCCACAAATAAGGTAAACGCTATTGTAAATATGGAAACACTTGAATTTAACAGGAAAAAGCCGGGCAAAGAGGCAAATTACTATATTGAAAACTCGGCGGCAATCGCGGGAACAGACAGGCTTTACTCAAAGGTTTACATCCCTCACATTGCCGAGCAGACTGACCAGTGGAAGACATTCCTTTCAATTGCGAACCCCAATAATGTCTCCATTACTGGGCAGATTCAAGTACCGGGTGCAACTGCGGTTGACTCACCGTCTATTGACAAGTTAAATTCTTATATGGTTGAAGATATTTACACCGACATATTTAATTCCAACTTCCCGTATGACCCCAGTGATAGTGCTCATTGGTGGGCTACCATCCAGTCTAACGGCGGGCAGTTTGTTGCAATGGAGGCTTTCAGCCAGTTAAGGTTTGAAGATGAAAATGACCCGACACCTTTAATGGACCAGATAGGGGCATTGTTATTAACAGATGAAACATCAACAGAGATTATAATACCTCATGTTGATACCCACTGGCTCTGGTGGACTGGTGTTGTTATAAACAACACTGCGGATACCGACGCTACAATTACAATGACTCCCTATGATGCCGACGGTAACGCTTTAACTCCTGTTACCTTTACTTTAGCCGCTAACAGCAAGGCGGTTAACCTTGTTCAGGGATTCTGGACTTCAAACAATGCAACTTATCCAGAAAACACCTCTTGGATTAAGATTACTTCAGACCAGCCTATTACAGGTTACGAACTCTTCGGTATTGACCCGACCAAGGGAAGCGATAACAACGGCGAAGACGCTCTTGCAGGCGTAAGGCCGATTATGAATCCTGCAACCTCAATTGCTTTCCCCTATGTATTTACTCAAACCGATACCGAATGGTGCGGAATTGTTGTAATCAACGCCAACGAGCAGGCCGCAAACCTCACCATTGAGGCTTACAACGCATTAGGTGAAAAGGTAGGAGAGGTTAATGAAACATTAGGTGCTAACCAGAAGTGGGTAGGCGTTGTTGACAGCAACTTAATACCGGGGTTAACCGATGATGTTAAGTGGATTAAGGTAGTTTCAGATGTTCCTGTCGGAGGCTTTGCATTGTTCGGCGACCTTGACAGGTATTATATGAGCGGTTATAAGGCTGTGGAATTAGAGTAATATGTGTAATTTTTGCACAAACTGTGTAAAATTTTACACAGTAAATTTTGAAAAAGTGTAAAAAAATTCAATAGTGAAAAGGGTGCCGTTTTTGGCACCCTTTTTGCATAAAAGAGGTATGATGAGGCAGAGAACGATTAGAAAAGCTGTAAAAACTTCGGGTATAGGGCTGCATTCCGGGAAGAAGGTTAACCTTGAATTTAAACCTGCCCCTGAGAACACGGGAATAGTTTTCAGAAGGGCGGATAAAAATTTTTTCCCTATAAAAGCGGATGTATCCTATGTCTCAAAACTTGCCCACGCCACAAACCTTACAAAAGAAGGGATTTCCATTGCTACAACAGAGCATTTGCTGGCAACCCTTACAGGGTTAGGCATTGACAATGTTTATGTTGATATAGACGCTGAAGAAACCCCTATTATGGACGGAAGCGCTTCCGCTTTTGTTTACCTTTTGAAGGAAGCGGGGATTAAGAAGCAGAGGGCTGAAAAAAAGTATTTGAGAATAAAAAAGCCGAAACACTTTTTAAAAGGGGATAGAAGGATTTCAATTTACCCTTATGACGGGTTTAAAATCACCTATACAATTGAATTTGACCATCCTTTGATAAGGCTTCAAACAAGGACTATTGAGTTAAAGGATTCGGAAGATTTTGAAAACGAGGTTTCCCCGGCAAGAACATTCGGGTTTTTGAAAGATGTTGAGATGTTGAGAAAAAACGGGCTTGCTTTAGGCGGTTCCCTTGAAAACGCAATTGTAATAGATTCGGATAAAATTCTAAACGGGCATTTAAGGTTTGCAGACGAGTTTGTTAGGCATAAAATCCTTGATGTAATAGGAGACCTTGCCCTTTTAGGCTATCCCATATTAGGCCATGTGGTTGCTTACAAGGCTGGGCATGAAATCCACACAAGCCTTGCAAAAGAGATTAAAAATGACCCTGAAAGTTATGAAATAGTCAATGCCGGAGAACTTGATTTCATAGAAAAGGAAAAAGAAGTTTCACAGGTTGTAGAAGAGCCTTCCGCTATTTAACCTGAGCAAAATTTAATCTTGTTAAAACCTGATTTTTCTTGAAAATGTTACGGTTATGTCAGGTGCGGTGTATGTGAACACATCTTCGGTAAAACTTATCTGATAGTCTTTGTACTGTATTCCCAGCGCAAACATTGCCATATAATCGTCCATTCTGTCAAAGCCTGTGTCATAAGGGGAAGATTGGAGATAGAGTTGTGTTATTGCTTTTAAATTCTCTTTGATTTTATAGGATAAGCCGAAATAAAGGTATCCGCTTTCGTCTAACCTGTTAACATACTTTTTATCCGGGTTTCCGTAGTTAATATATCCTAATCCGTAAAAAAACTGAAAATTGTTAAAATTGTTCTGTCCGTTTACTCCGAACCCGAAATCAAACGAGCCTGAGGATAAGCCGTCTGAAACGGACGCAACAGGCAATTTGCAGAAAACCGATACATTGAACCTGAAATTTGTAATATCCCTTACTTTGTAAATGTTGTATCCGACTGTTATGTCTCCTATTCCCGCCGACGAAGTGGTTTTATCTATTTTCCCTATTCTGTAAACAAATTGATTGTTTCTTACAAGTTCCCTTCCTCCGTTGTTAAAGCCCACAAAATCGTGGTAATTCTCTATTAACGAGTCAAACATTCCTTTCCAGTGGTAAATAAATGGAATTTCAACATAAACGCTTGAATATGCCGTCAGCCTTGTTTCTATTTTTGCGGTAAGGGAAAATGTCTCCATGTCAAAGGCTATGTCTTTGTCAAGTTGGGGATTATCTATGAATGAGTATGCCATTATGTTTGAGTATTGAGTGCAAAATGTTATGTTAAACTTCTTTCCGTTGTAAAAATCAAATTGCTCAAAATCAGGTTGCAAAATATTTAGATAATAAGGGGCGTTGTTTTTTATAAAAAGGGACTGTGCAAAAACTGTCTGGGAAAGTATTGTTAAAAGTAAAAAAGCCGACAGGCGGCAAAGCCTGTCAACTAATGTTTTCTTTCTCTCTTTTTGCATCTGTAGCAAATGCCGAATCAGGGTAATCAAGTATTAACTGGTTTAACAATTCCTTTGCTTCTTTCAACTTGCCCTGCTTAACCAGTATTTTACTCTTTTTCAGCAATTCGTAATCCTTAACCGGGTTTTTCAAGGTATCCTGTTTCAATAAAGTGTCAAGTATGTTGATTGCTTTGTCCAATTCCCCCGTGTTTGATTTAATATTCGCTAAAGTTAACCCCACTGTTGTTTTAAAAGGGTAGGGTGCGGTGTTGAATAAGTTTTCAAGGATTTTTTCTGCCTCGGGAGTATTGTTTAAGTTAAGGTTGCACAATGCCTCGTAAAACTTTGCCCTCAATTTAACAGATTCGGTTAAGTTTCCGTTTTCAAGGCTTTTAAACTCTTTCAAAGCCGCTTTGTACTGTTCTTCTTTGTTTTTGTATTTAGGTGTTTCGTTCTTTTTAGGCTTGTAATAAAAAATTTCGGTTGCTTTTGAGAATGCAAACTCGGATTTCTCGGTTTTGTTGGTGGTGTAAGAGTTAACCGCTACATATATTGCTACAGCCGCTATAATAGCGATTGCAATTCCGTATACCAGAGTTTTGTTTTCTTTACCCCATTTAATAGCCTTATCTACAAAGCTTGCAACCTCGTCTTCTTTCATTAACTTTTTCATTTGTTTGTGTGAATACTTCTTTTCAGCCACCTGAACCTCCTTTTATGCTTTAAAATTCCTTAAAATCTTCTCAAAAATAGCCCTTTAAGTCAAGTTAAAGAGCCTGTTTAAGGTTTTAAAAAAGTTCTCTTTAATTTCCTCTTCCCCTTCAACATACCCGTTTTCCATTAAAACCCTTCCGTTGCAGATTACCGTATCTGTTAGTGTGCCGCTTGCGGCATAAACAAAGTTTGAAACAGGGTTGTGCATCGGGGTTATTATCTCATGCATTTTCATTAAAATAAAATCCGCCGTATCCCCTTCTTCAAGTTTGCCTACCTTTAATCCAAGCACCCTGAACCCTTCGGTTGCCCTGTGTACAACATCGTATGCGTTAGGCATTTCCGCATCGTTGTTTCTCCACTTTTGCAAAATTGCGGAAATTTTCATTTCCTCTGTCATATCAAGGTTGTTGTTTGATGCCGCTCCGTCTGTCCCGAGGCATATTCTCACATTGTGCTCTCTCAATTCCCTTTTAGGCATTATCCCGCCTACCGCAAGTTTCATATTTGAAACAGGGGTGTGAACCGCAATTGAGTTTCTCTTTGCAAGCAGTTCAATTTCAGAAGGGTTAAGCCATATGCAGTGAGCCAGAAGGGTTTTATCTGTTAAAACACCTAATTCGTCAAGGTATTCGGGAGGCCTTTTGCCGCATTTTTTTACGCAATCTTCCACCTCTGTAAGGGTTTCGGAAAGGTGTATGTGTATAAAGGTATCTTTTTCTTCTCTTAATTCGGCTGCAAATTTCAATCCTTTTGCTGAAACAGTATAAACAGCATGAGGGCCCAGTCCTACCTTTATCAAAGGGTTTTTGTTAAAGTATCTGTCAAATATTTCAAGTGTTCTCTTTTCGTTAAATTTCTGCCTTTCCTCGTCAAACATATCAATCATTACAGCGTTCAAAATCGCCCTCATTCCCATTTCTTCAACCGCTTTGTAGCATCCGTCAAAGTGCCAGTACATATCGTTGAAAAGGGTAGTTCCCGTCTTTATCATTTCAAGGCAGGCAAATTTTGTGCCCCAGTAAACATCTTCTTCGGTTAATTTTGACTCTATCGGCCATATCTTTGTTTGAAGCCACTCCATTAACTTTAAGTCGTCTGCATAGCCTTTAAACAGCACCATTGCCGCATGTGTGTGCATATTTGATAAAGCAGGGTAGAGCACCTTGTCTGTGCCGTCTATAACCTTGTCTGCCTGTAAGTTCAAATTTTTTTCAATCTTTTCAATTTTGCCGTTGTTTACAAAAATATCAACCTTTTCATTCCTGAATGAATGGAGAACATTTTTTATCAGAATTGACATTTCACCAACTCCTTTAAAATCTTGTCCACAGTTTGCTGGTTTTGAAGCACAAGTTTATTAAACTCTTCAAAGTCTATGTTTTTGTCTGAAATCCCGTTTGCATAATTGTCAACTACGCAGATTGAAGTGTATTCCAGCCCTAACTCGCAGGCAATTGTGCACTCGCTTGCCATTGTCATTCCCACAACATCGGCAAATTGGCTCATAAGCCTGATTTCTGCGGGAGTTTCAAACCTCGGCCCTGTTGTTTGCCAGTAAACAACCCTTTTAAACTTTTCCCCGAGGCATTCTTCAATTTTAGTGTTTAAATCCTCGGAAGGCTGGGGTGTTATGTGTATCCT
>WFPG01000045.1 GCA_015487755.1 Acidobacteriota bacterium | reverse complement strand
TTTTCAAGCCCTTCCGAAATGTGTTGAAGGTGTGATTTTTTTGAATTTTCGGTGTGAAATGTGTCTGTTATTACCTTTATGGGAATGATTTTAGGGTAAAGTTTTAATAAATGATAGCATTCCATGTCTATTAGGTCTATTTTTTGCTTAAATAGTTTTTCCTTTTCTTCCCTTGAAAATGCAGGTTTTAAGAGAGTTCTTAAGTTTCCCTTTAACTTTATTCCCGCTTTTTCAAGTTTTGCTTTATTTAATTGTTCGGTTTGTATATTTATGTTGTCATTTTCCCCTTCAAAAAACACTTTCTGCGGGATAACAACATCAAAGAGTTTAAACTCAGGGTTTACGCTTCCACACACCCCCGCATTTATTACAAACCTGTAATTTGAAAAGTTTATTTTTGATGCTTTTTCTATGCAATCTTTCCCCATTCCCGTTGATATAAGTTCAAGTCTTCCATTTTTTTCTAAATCTCTAATGTAAGAATGGGATAAAATTGCCCTTTTTTCTTTCTCAAGGGCTGTAATTATCAGAAAATCTCTTTTTCCGATTTCAAACTCCTTGTCATAAGTTCCGTTACCCCTAATTTCGGGTCTTTTTTATCGTAAATTATCTCGTAAACCTTTTCGGATATAGGCATTTCAACCCCTGTTTTTTCAACAAGTTGTTTTACTGAAATGGCTGTTTTTACCCCTTCCGCAACCATTCTCATGTGGGACATAATCTCTTCAATTGTTTTTCCCTTGCCTAATTCCCTTCCCACCGAAAAGTTTCTTGAAAGGGTTGAGGTGCAGGTTAAAACCAAATCCCCCATTCCAGCCAATCCCGGGAAGGTTTCAGGCTCTCCGCCTAACACAAGCCCGATTCTTGTTATCTCAACAAGCCCCCTTGTAATTAGTGCAGCCCTTGTGTTTGCCCCGTATCCTAACCCTTCAACCATGCCTGATGCAAGCGCGATTACGTTTTTCAAAGCGCCGCAAACCTCAATCCCCGCAACATCGGTATTTCTGTAAAGCCTGAAGTACTCTGAAGCAAAGGCGTGTTGAACCTCTTTTGCGGTGTCTTCGTCCGGAAATGCCACAGTAACAGCGGTGGGGTATTTTTTTGCAACCTCTTTTGCAAATGAAGGCCCTGAAATTACCCCTATATGCTCAACCCCTTTCGGGTCTAAAAATTCGTGCAGTATCTCCGTTACCCTTTTTAAAGTGTTGTTTTCAATTCCCTTTGATGCAGAGAGGAAAACCATATCTTTTTTTACATAGGGTAAAAATTGAGGGATTACGCTTCTGTAAACCTGTGTGGGAACAACGGTTAGAACAATCTCTGCTTCGTCAAGGCAGAACTCAAAGTCAAATGAAGGCGTAAGGTTTTCCGGGAATGGAAAGCCCGGAAGGTAAATGACATTTTCTCTTTTTTCAATAATCTCTTCAGCCCCTTCTTCCCTGTAAACCCATAGCCTTACCCTGTGCCCTATGTCTGCAAGGTATAAAGCCAATGCGGTTCCCCAACTACCTGCTCCGATTACTGCAATTTTCATATCCCCTCCCGCAATTTTGATTAAAATTAGAATATCACAAAATGCTGTTAAATTGAAGGTGTTAAAGTGTTTGCAAGCCTACCATTAAACAAGGTTTTTTATAGAAAATTAAAGGCTTATTCCCCTGTTAATTTAAATGTGTAAAGGGGGTTATAGTATGCCCTGTCAGGTTTCAATATTGATTCAAAAAGGGTTATTGAGTTTACCTCAAACTTCAAGGGATTTACCTTTTTTTCTTCAATCTTTGCCTGCTTTTTTACCCTGTAAATTGTTATGTGCGGTTTAAATTGCCTTTTTTCACTATCAACCCCGAACCTTGAGCAGATAGAATCAAGGCTTTCCGCTATTGCTTTTACAGGCTGAAGGGGGATTGAGGATACAAAGACAATCCTCGGCTTAAAGCAGTTGGGAAAGCAGGACAGTTTTTCAAGGGTTAATGTGAAGGGGTGAATTTTTGAGGTAAATGCCTCAATCTCTTTTGCAAGTTGTTCTATTTTTTCTTCTTCAAAGTCTCCTATAAATTTAAGGGTAAGGTGGAGTGCGTCTCTGTGGGTTTTCCCTTTTACCCCCAGTTTTTTCACAAGGTTATTCTGCTGCAAAATAAGTTCGTTTTTTATGTTTTCAGGCAATTCAAGAGCAAGGAAAAGCCTCTTTGTCATTTTAAGAATTCCCTTCTAAGCAAGTCTAAAGCCCTTGATGTTGACTGCTGCTTTACCATCTCCCTGTCTCCCCTGAAGTTATACTTTTTTACAACAGTTTTTTCTTTTGAGCATGCGGCAATAAAAACAAGCCCTGCAGGCTTTTTCTCAGATTGGGAAGGCCCCGCAACACCTGTTATCCCTATGCCGAAATCCGAGTTAAAGAGTTTTCTAACATTGTTTGCCATGTAAAAAGCGGTTTGGGGGGAAACGGCGCCGAATTTCTCAATAGTTTCTTTCGGCACATTTAAGATGTTTATCTTTGCCTCGTTTGAGTAACTTACAACCCCGCCTAAAAATGCCTTTGAACTGCCTGGAATGTCTGTTATAAGTTTTCCAAGCCACCCGCCTGTGCAGGATTCGGCAAAGGCAACCGTTTTATTTTGCTTTATCAACAGTTCAAGCACTGCGTTTTCAAGGAATATGTCTCCGTATCCGAAAAATGCCTCGGGAAACTTTAATATAACCTTTTTTGAAAACTCTTCAACCTTTTCCTTTTGATAGCCTGAAAGTATTACCTGAACCTTTCTTAAAGAGGCTAAAATTGCATAGGTAATCCCCTGTTTTTCAAACTCTATCTCTTTTAAGGTGTTGTCTATTATTGCTTCAGGTATTGAGGCAAAGTTCATTGAGATTGAAAACTTTTTCGGTAGTTTGTACCTTTCGTTAAGTTTCTCAACAACAAAGTTTTCAATCATATACTTCATTTCCCTTGGCACGCCGGGAAGGAGAATAATTGTTTTACCGTTGCACTCTAAAAAAACTCCCGGTGCCGCACCCGGGCTATTGGGAATTGGAATTGCGTTTTCGGGGATTAAAGCCATCTTTTTTGAATTTTCGGGAAAATCTATCTTTCTTTTCGCAAACCTCTCTTTCAGTTTTTCAAGAATGTCATTGTTTAAAACAAGGTTTACCCCGCACAATTCAGCCACAACATCTTTTGTAAAGTCGTCCTCTGTGGGGCCCAACCCCCCTGTTGAAATGACGATGTCAGCCCTGTTTAATGCTGTTTCAAATGCTTTTTTAAGGCTTAACCTCTCGTCTCCCACAACGGTTTTATAGGCTACTTCAATGCCTAACTCGTTCAGGTGCTTTGTAATAAATAGGGAGTTTGTATCTATTTTGGAAGTCCCTAACAACTCGCTTCCTATGGCTATAAGTTCCGCTTTTATGGTTTTCATAGTGCCGCTATGTCTTTCCTGAAAAACATTCCCTTAAACTTTATCTGTTTTAAAGAGCCGTAGGCCTCTTTCCGCGCCGATTCAATATCGGGGGCAAGTGCGGTAACGGAGATAACCCTTCCCCCGTTTGTTATAAGTTTCCCCTCATCATTAAACTTTGTCCCTGCATGGAAAACCGTAATATTTGAACTTGTAGGCTCAGGCAATGAAATTTCAAACCCTTTTTCGTATTTGCCGGGATAGCCTCTTGATACAGCAACAACATTGACTGCAACATTAGGCGACATTTTTATATCCCCTTCAAGTTTGCCTTTTGCGACAGAATACAAAATTGGGACAATGTCGTTTTCTACTCTCGGAAGGATAACCTGTGTTTCAGGGTCTCCGAACCTGACATTAAATTCAAGCACATAAGGGCCTTTTTTTGTCAGCATGAGGCCAAAGAAAACAGTCCCTTTAAAGTTTATTCCCTCTTTCTTTAAGCCTTCCATAAAAGGCTCAATTATCTTTGTTTTAATGGTTTCATTCATTGTTGCGTCTATCTGAGGAGAAGGCGAAACAGCCCCCATTCCCCCTGTGTTGGGCCCTTTTTCACCGTCGTAAATCTTTTTATGGTCTTTTGCACATGGGAGTATTAAGTAATCCTTTCCGTCCGTAATTATGTGAATTGACGCTTCCCAGCCTACCAAAAACTCTTCAAGGACAATCTTTTCTCCCGCCTTGCCGAATTTTTTATTTTCCATTAACTCGGTTATTGCGTTCATTCCCTGAACCATGTTTTCGCAAATGACAACCCCTTTGCCTGCCGCAAGCCCGTCTGCCTTTATTACCGTAGGGCAGGTGATTTCTCCGCTGCCTATGTAGTTTCTTGCATCAACAGGGTTTTCAAATACCACATACTTTGCTGTCGGGATATTGTGTTTTTGCATAAATTTTTTGGCAAATATCTTTGAGCCTTCAAGAATTGCCCCTTCTTTTTTAGGGCCGTAAATCAGTAAGCCTTCTTCTTCAAACCTGTCGGCAATTCCGTCAACAAGCGGTTGCTCCGGCCCTACCACTGTTAAATCAATGTTGTTTTTCTTTGCGAAATCTATTAAACCGTCAAAATCATTTGGCTTAATGTCCACGCATTCCGCTAAACTTGAAATCCCTGCGTTTCCAGGCGCACAGTAAATCTTATCTACCAGCGGCGACTGTGAAATCTTCCATGTTAAAGCATGTTCCCTTCCGCCGCTTCCTATTACCAGAACTTTCATAACCTTACTCCCAACCCTCATTTTTTTCTATAACTTTATTTAACAACAATTGGCTATAAAAAGCAATAAAAGAGTGAGTTCAGAGTTGAAACAAACAATGTTTGATGATACAAATATAAGTAGAAAGTTCTTAAAAAAAGGAGGGTATTGTGAAGACTTTTTTTAAAATTGTTTTAGTTCTTTTTATACTTTTTGCTGGGTTTATAGCGGCCGTTATGTATTTTACTTCTCCAATTAGCCTTACTGCCGAGAATTTTTTCTATGCAATTCAAAACAACGATTATCAAAAAGCGGGCAAATACCTTTCAACAAATTTTAAGAGAACAACAACAGTTGAGCAGGTAATGAAAGCTTTCCCCCATAAGAGGTTTAAAGATTTTGCAGGGTGTTCGTTTAACAACAGGAAGGTAAATGCAGACGGGACAGGAATGCTGGAGGGAAAGGTAAATTTTACAGACGGTTCTTTTATGAAGGTTAAAATAGATTTAGTAAAAGAAAACGACGAGTGGAAAATAGACCATATTACTGTTCCCAAGGCGGGTTTAACCGAAGTTGATGCCAACGGTTGGGGCTCTTCAGAGCAGAATGCCGATAACAATCGGGCGAATTATCAACAACCCTCAAATCAAAATGAAAACACTCAAGGCAGTAAGCCTTCACAGAATGCAAACTTAAACGCGGAACAATTAGTCCATTCTTCAATGGTAAGCCTTGTAAACGCTATTTTAACCGATGATTATACCGATTTTTACAACTCAACATCCACACCATTTAAGAACACTGTTTCACTTGTTAAAACTCAAACAGCATTCAGGCCTTTTAGAAATGTGAAGATAAACTGGCAGGATATTAAGGATATGAAGCCTGTAATAACAAACAGGGAGAAAGAAGATCACGGGATTATAAAATATGAAGGTTACTACAACACTGCGCCAAAGCCTCTGTATTTTAATTTTGAATTTTATCCCGAAAACGGTGAATACAAAATCTTCGGCGCATTTTTGAAAATTAAATAAATTTTTTTTGATAAGTTTAAGGGAAACAAAGTATGAAAAAAATCGGGATTATATCTCTTTTGTTAATTTTTACCCTGAACATTTTTCCCTATAACTCACAGGCAATAAACAAATTTGCCGAAGATAAGGTTAAAAACGAACTGCACTCCCAGCTTGAAGAAAAGTTAGGCACAGACATTCCCGTAGAAACTGTTTTGCAGACATTAGACCACCTTGCACACGGCGAGTTTGACAAAGCAAAAAATGTTGCCTCTGAAGAACTTGCAAAGCAGTTTGTGGGCATTCTTGTCGGTTCTGAAGCAGGGGGAATTATAGGGCTTGCATGGGATTTTGCAAAATACTCATTTACCTCTGTGCAGGAGTGGGGCAAAAAGGTTGAAATGCAGAGGTTTGTCAACGATTTTTTAAAGCCTCAGGTTGAGATGTGGGAAAGAAGCGGGAAGGTGCCTAAATTCAGTTTTGTTATTGAACAGATGAACCGCTGGATTGACGAAAACAGCATGAGTTTAGGGGTTATTCAACTTCCCACCGAAAGAAAAAGGTATATGGAAAACTTCAGAAGCGAGGCGTGGAGAAAAACCCTTGAGGTGCACACAAAGTACAGAAGGTACTTTTTCCTGAAAAAACAGGCTGAGGATGCGGCAAGAAGGGCATTGAACGAGTATTTGAGGCATGTGCAACTTGCTAAAATCCACTATCAAAATGTGGCAAAACTCCTTGAACTTGCAAAGTTAGAGGTTAACAAGGATAACATTGAAAGGTATGACAGCGACAGCAATTTCAGAATACTTGTTGAAAGGGTAGCCGACATAAACCTTTCTTTAAGCGAAAAAAACAGGATATCCCTTGACCAATACCTTTCATTATTGAAAAAACTTGCAGGTTTCAACAGGGAGCAGATAAAAGAGGCATACATTGCGCTATCAAAATCAAAAATCTTTGTGGCTGATGTCCAAAATGTAAGGCTTTACCTTTTAAACCCCACATTCAGGCAAAAGGTACAGGAAGATTTGAAAAAGGAAAGCAACCCCCCTCGTGTTCATGTAAGCGAAAGCGAGGTAAAAAAGGTTTCCGACAATATTTACAACCTGTCAAAGGATGAGTTTTATGAACTAACAACGAACACCCCTTTAACCTTTGAAGATAAATTAAAGCAGGTTGTAAAGGGAATTAAATTCCCCCCTGAGGGAGAGCCTGACTTTTCCCCTGTGTTAAGTTTGTATGATGAGTTGATAGATAGTTACTTAAACGGTGAAATCACTTTCAACAGGTTTTTAAATTTAAGGTTGAGGCTTTTTCTATCTGTCTCGGATTTGTATTCAAGCGCCGAAAGAAACTTTAAGGTTAGGCCTCAGGAGAGAAAGATTTGGGCTGATTTTATAAAGGAATTCAGGCAGAAGGACGGCAGGTTTGCCTCTGCAAGAAGGCAGGCAATGGAAAAATTGCAGGGAATAAAAAAGGAGATATGCCAAAAAGACGATTTGTTAAAAAGGATAGGAGAGGCTAAAAGGAAGATAAAATCACAAACAGGCGGCAAAATTGATTCTAACTTTATTGACTCAATGGAGCAGATGTTTAACAATGCCGCAGTAACGGGATACAGATTTACCCTTCCTTCTTCCATTACCTTAAATTATTTAAAACAAAGGATTACGGAATTTAAAAACCATGCCTCAAACATCAAACAAAAGGTTGATTTGCTGCAAAAGGAAACAAGGGATTTAAACGAATATGCGGAATATTTCTACAAGACACTTTCAAAAATGGCAGAGGAGTATAAAATCCAGTACTCAAAAATGGCCTACCTTCTGGAGGGCTATCCAGCAAAGTGGGATGTTTTGACAGACATTACCGCAACATACCATCAAGAGCCGTTTTTTGAAGAGCCCTGCGACCTTGATATTGAAGACCATTACACAAAGGGGATTTCTGAAATCTCCGATATGGAAAGCGAGTTGTTTAAGTTAAGCAACATCTATCAAAATATGCTTGATTACATTGATTACCTTGAAAAACAGGAGAAACTTAACGAGGAGATTTCAGGCACTCTTACTGTCAACCTTGCCTCAATAATCAACAAGGCGTATCAAAGGGATGTGAAAAAGGTTTATGAAATAGGCGATAAACTGGCAGGCTTTCAATCTCAATTAGAGGGATTGCTTTACTCTTTCAAGCAAAATAGAGAAAGGTTAAACAGCGATTTTGTTACGGAAGACGAGGTTTTTAAAGAGGTTGAAAGCAAAAGAACCCCTGAAACCTATGTGCCACTTTCAGTTTATCGGAGCCGATTTTCAAAGTTAAAGGCGAAAGTCTCCGACTGTAACTCTTTGTTAAAGCCTGCTGAAGACGACTATAATGAGGTAAAGAAGTACATAACCGTTGTAAACTCTATCGCTAAACAGATTGAAGCATGGGATGAGGGAATTTTAAACAGGTATGAAAAGTTTTCAGGGGATAGTCAGTATCTGCAAAATTTAAAAATAGACAAAAGGATATGCGACACATGGAAGCAGAGTATTGCGGAGTGTGAGTCAACCTTAAACAAATTAAAGAACATTGAGCAGAGTATTTACGCAAGGATGGAAAAAGGGATAAAAAACAACAAAGATGATTTTATTGAAGCTCTGAATGAGGCAAAGGTCTTACCCTTTAAGCCTTCATTTGATTTAGCCGTTTATGAAAGAGAAGCGGAAGATTACTTTAACAAAAACTACAGCGTTTACTGTGAATTCCCGCAGATTGAGGAAGTCTATGTTAACGGGGAAAAGGTTGAAAAGTATATTTACTTAATCCCTTCAAAGGTTAAGGGGAGCAGAATTGAAATCAGCGGAAAATATAAGGTTTTCGGCAAAGATAAAAGTTGCTATCCCAAAAGGATAAGCATTGCATACGAAAAAGGCACTGTTGAATGCAAACTTTTAAGCGGAAACAGGTTTGTCTGCTATATTGATAAGCCTTTTAACCCCACGGTTTACACCGTTGTGTTTGAGGTTGAAAGCAACAGGGATATAAAGAAAAGGCCTGTTTTCATTACAATAAATTACGGAACAAATTTAGGTGAAATACAAAAATACCTCAACACCTTTCTCAATTACTATAACAGCGGGAAAAATCTGCAGGTATTTTTCTTAAGAGGCTCAAGCACCACCGAGATAATGCTGAAAATTGCAAATGAGAACAGAAAGAAGTTTAAGCACAACCTTATATTTGAAAATGTTTCGGTAATAGGTATGAAATCCTATGGAAGGGACGGTTTAAACAGGTTGTGGACTGCAAAGGTTGAGGTTAGGTGGAAAGCAAAAGGGGATGTTGAAAAAAACGGAACAGCGTATCTTTACATTACAAAATACAAAAACAGGCTCTTAATAAATACTTCAAGATACCTATCTTCCTACACAATTGACAACATTGAGGGAGACACATTCTTTACCTATTTTGCCAGAGAAAGCGGGAAGGTTAAGAAAACATCAGGCATTGCAATAATTGCCCACGGCGGAGTTAAAGGAGGGGGATACTCCTTTGACTTTGAAACGGCAACCTATTCAAACAGCGAAAAAGACATTGCGGCAGGCTATGTAAACCCCAATGCAAAGGCTGAAGGCTATGACAGGCCTTACTTCGGCTGGGGAATGATAATTGATATGGGGAAAACACCCTTTGAAAGTGTGAAATGCCCCAAAACAGGCTATGACCCCTACAAAACAGTGCTCGCAATTGTCGGCCATACATACTGCGTAAAAACACAGGAAGGAAACTATGTGAAAATTCAGGTGCTTGAAACAGGAGGCACGGGATTTAACGCATACATAAAATTCAAATGGCAATTTTGCAATAAATAAAAATCGGGGGGCAAGAGCCCCCTTTTGATTTTCATCTGCGTAAATTTTTTAATCTTCAATCGGAACAAGTTTTTTGGTAAGTTTTACCTTTCTTTTAAGGGAAATAGAGCCTCTGTTTCCTATTTCGGAAAAATCAAACCCCCTTTCAACAAACTCCCTGTGCAATGCCGCAAGGTAAGAAGCCCTTGCACTTCCCCATCCGGGATTTCCCACCTCTCTGTTAAAAGCTGTCCCGTCCTGATATAGGTTGACACGAAAAACCTAAAATCAGGAGGGAAAATGAAAAAGACCTACATTCGTTACAGTGAAGCATTCAAAAGGCATGTGGTGAAAGAAATTGAAGAAGGAAAATTCAATTCACTACGAGAAGCAAAGCAAAAATATGGTATAAAGGGAGAAGTCACAATAAACCGTTGGCTAAAAAAATACGGCAAAGAACACTTATTGCCGAGAAAGGTCAGGATAGAAATGCCGGATGAACAAAACACAATCAAGCAATTAAAAAAGAGAATCAAACAACTTGAAAAAGCCCTTGCGGATGCACAGGTAGGCGAAGTAATCAATCAGGCTTACTTTGAAGTGCTATGCGAGCAGGTAGGCATAACCGACATAGAAGGTTATAAAAAAAAACTCGCAAAGAAGCTGTGGGAAAAGGACGAAGATTAAGTCAGTCAATATCGGTAAAAGCCATGTGTAAGAAGGTAGGAATAAGCAGAAGCGGATACTACAAAAGCCGTAAAATAAAACAACTGCGTTCAAAAGAAGAAAGCAAAATCCTTGAGTTTGCAAGAAGCATAAGGCAACTGCACCCGTACATGGGTTGTCGTAAAATATACGCCAAAATAAAGCCTGAATTAAAGCATTACGGCATAAAAATAGGCAGGGACAGGCTATTTACCCTATTCAGGAAAAACGACATGCTAATAAGGCGTAAAAGAAACCCTGTAAGGACAACCGACAGCAACCACAGGTTTAAGGTTTACAAAAACCTTATAAAAGGCAAAAAACTAACCCATCCCAACCAGGTATGGGCAAGCGACATAACCTACATAAAAACGGAACAGGGCTACCTCTACTTATCGCTAATCACAGATTTATACTCAAGGAAAATAGTAGGTTATGAAATAAACGACAACCTTGAAACAACAGGATGTATAAAAGCGCTAAACAAAGCATTAAGAGGCTTAAGAAATGCCAAAAACCTCATTCACCACTCAGACAGGGGAAGCCAATACTGCAGCACTCAATACACGGACAAACTGAAACAAAAAGGAATACAAATCAGCATGACGGAAGAAAACCACTGCTACGAAAATGCGACGGCTGAAAGAGTAAACGGGATACTAAAATATGAATACGGATTAAAAGAGAAATTTGCGAACAAACAGGCGGCTTTAACAGCCTGCCGGCAGGCTGTTAAGTTATACAACAGTGATAGGCCTCATCTATCACTTGGAATGAAAACACCTGACATGGTGCATGAAAATGTGTATACTAACCATTAAAGCGTGTCCACTTTTTTCAGGACGAGACA
>WFPG01000044.1 GCA_015487755.1 Acidobacteriota bacterium | reverse complement strand
CCCGCATCAGGGGTTTTGGCAAGTTTCAAGTAATTTGCCGAAAACCCGCCCATAGTAAAAAGAAACACAAAAAATACAAAAATAAATTTTCTCATAACCGCAACTCCCACCTAATTTTAAAATACCCATACTTTTACGAATTAAACAAAAAAATGTTCCAACAAAAAAAGCCCCGAAAAAATCGGGGCTTAAATTTTAAATAATTGTTAAACTTCCCAGTCTTCAAATGAAAGTTCTGAGAGTTTCTTGTAATACCTGTACCTGTTAATTACCCACTTGCTTGCCTCTTCAAGGTATTTTTCCGCAATTTCAGGCTGGGTTTCAAGCAGGTATTTGAACCTTCTTTGAGATTCGTAGAACTCTCTTAAAGGCCTTGAAGGCTCTTTTGAATCTAATTGCAACGGGTTTTTCTTCTCTTTCAAGAGGGAAGGATTAAACCTGTAAAGCAGCCAGTAGCCTGTTTCAACCGCAAGTTTTGCCTCTTCAGGCCCCTGTGCCATGTTTATACCGTGCTCAATGCAGTTTGAGTAAGCAATTATTACTGACGGCCCCGGATATGCAGCCGCTTCTTTCATTGCCTTCAATGTTTGAGGCATGCTTGCACCAAAAGCAACAGAAGCAACATAGACATTTCTGTAAGACATTGAAATTAAGCCTAAATCTTTCTTATCTGTTTCTTTACCGCCCATAGCAAACTTAGCCATTCCGCCTAATGGGGTTGCCTTTGACCTCTGGCCGCCTGTGTTAGAGTAAACCTCTGTATCAAGAACAAGTATGTTTACATCCATTCCGGAAGCGGTAACATGGTCTAATCCGCCGTAGCCGATGTCGTAAGCCCATCCGTCTCCGCCTACAATCCATACCGCTTTGTACTTCAGGTATGAAAGGTGTTCATAAAGTTCATTTTCAAGGCTTCCTGCTGGATAACCTTTGAGAAGTTCTTTCAACTTATCTACAGCATCTCTTGTTTTGTAGAATGCATTGTCGCTTGCCCTTTGAGAATCAATATCTTCAACTTCAAGAAGGAGTTTTTTAATGTTTTCGTTAACACCGTCTTTTTCAAGCAACTGCTTTCTTAACTCAAACGCGTGGTTTGTTAACTGGTCAACCGCAAGCCTCATACCGAGCCCGTATTCTGCGTTATCCTCAAAGAGCGAATTACCCCATGCAGGGCCTTCTCCCCTGTCATTTTTGCAGTAAGGGATTGTCGGTGCGGTTCCGCCGTAAATTGAAGAACAACCTGTCGCATTTGCCTGAATTACCCTATCACCCTGCAACAATGTCATTAAGGTAATATAAGGTGTTTCTCCGCATCCGGGGCATGCGCCGGAGAATTCAAAAAGAGGCTCTTTCAATTCGACAGTCCTGACTGACGCATTGCTTGCAAATTTTGTTTCTTTAGGCGCTCTCAAATACTCTTTTTCACTCTTTCTTAAAGGTTCAAGTACATCGTATTTAGGAACAAGTTCAAGCGCTTTGTTTCCTTTTTTACCCGGGCAAACGGTTACGCAAACACCGCAACCTGTGCAGTCATCAGGGAATACCTGAATTCTAAATACATATTTACCGTCTTTGTTTTCCTTGTGATTAAACTTAATTGTCGGAAATTCTTCATCATTTAAACTTATATTATCTTTATCAAAAACCCCTGCTCTTATTGCCGCATGGGGGCACGCAAAAGCACATTGAGAGCACTGAATACAGTTTTCAAAATTCCATTTCGGAACCCTTACTGCAATAGATCTTTTTTCATACTTTGTGGTGCCTGTCGGGAAAACACCGTCAACAGGGATTTTTGAAACAGGGATTGTGTCCCCTTCAAAGTGCATAACCGGAACAACAACACTTTCAAGAAAATCCTTGATTTCTTTGTCCTGAGGCAAAATTTCAATTGTCCAGGGCTTATCGGTGTACTCTTGAACCTCTGAAGGAACGGGAACCTCTTTAATCTCGGTTAAAGCCCTTCTCATTGCCTCAATGTTCATATTAACGACTTTCTCACCCTTTTTTGCATAAGTCTTTCTAATTGCGTTTTCAATCTCTCTTGTAAATACATCTTCTGGAAGAATGCCTGTTAATTTGAAAAAGCCTGTCTGCATAATAATGTTGATTCTCTCGCCGAGGCCAATATCGTATGCGATTTTGTAAGCGTCTATGCAGTAAACCTTGAGTTTTTTATTGATAATTGTTTCAACGTCCTTTTTAGGGAATAAAGATAAAACCTTTTCAGGTGCAAGGTGGGTGTTAACTAAAACAGTGCCGCCTTCCTGAATACCCTTTAATACATCAAGTGTGCCGATATACTCCTGTTTGTTAATGCCAACAAAGTCAGGTTTTGTTATCAAATATGGAGAAAGAATTTTCTCGTCTGAAAACCTTAAATGGGAAACTGTAATTCCGCCTGCCTTTTTAGAGTCATAAACAAAGTAACCCTGGGCTTCTTTGCCTGCAACATCGCCTATAATTTTAATTGAGTTTTTGGAAGCGCCTACCGTTCCGTCTGAACCGAACCCGAATATTTTAGCCCTTCTAACCTTGGGGTTTTCTGCGTCAAAACTTTCATCGTAAGGCAATGATTTATGTGTTACATCGTCTTCAATTCCAAGTGTAAACCTGTGGATAACCTTATCAACAGGGTTTTCAAGAACATGGTCAATAGCGCCTTTAAGCATAGCGGGAGTAAACTCTTTTGAAGAAAGCCCGTAAATTCCGCCAACTATAAAAGGCTTGCTGTCTATCAATCCCAATTCAAGTTGTCTGTCATAAGCAGCAACAACATCAAGATAAAGCGGCTCTCCCGGAGCGCCGTGCTCTTTTGTCCTGTCAAGGACAATAACCTTTTTAACAGATTTAGGCATTACTTTGAAGAACCTTTCCCTGTCAAAAGGCCTGTAAAGCCTTACCTTAACAACACCTGTTTTGTAACCCATTGAATTGAGTTTTTCAACAGTCTCATGGGCAACATCGGAGCCTGAACCCATGATAACGACAACAACTTCTGCGTTTTCGTCTCCAACATAGTCAAATGCCTGATACTTTCTGCCTGTTAACTTTGCAAACTTCTCTGCGTATTTATCAAAGATTTCCGGAAACCTGTCATAATAGGGGTTCTGTGCTTCCCTGTTCTGGAAGAATATATCCGGGTTTTCAGCTGTTCCCCTCAAAGTCGGGTAATCAGGGTTGAGCGCCCTTTTTCTCATTTCGTAAACATACTTCATTTCAATCATTTCTTTCATAACTTCTTTGGGGACAAGTTCAACCTTTCTGATTTCGTGGGAAGTCCTGAACCCGTCAAAGAAGTGAAGGATAGGCACTTTTGCTTCAATAGTCGCTGAATGTGCAATTGTGGCTAAATCCTGAATTTCCTGTTGGTTTGCCGAAGACATAAGGGCAAAGCCTGTCTGCCTTGTAGCCATTACATCGGAATGGTCTCCGAAGATTGAAAGTGCATGTGTTGCAACAGACCTTGCGGCAATGTGGAACACAGTGGGAGTAAGCTCTCCAGCAAGTTTGTACATATTAGGTATCATTAAAAGCAAGCCCTGAGAAGCGGTAAAAGTGGTAGTTAGTGTCCCCGCTGCGGCTGCACCGTGAACCGCCCCCGATGCACCGCCTTCAGACTGCATTTCGTAAACTCTCGGAATCTGGCCGAATATATTCTTTTCACCCTTAACTGACAATGCGTCTGCAAGTTCTCCCATAGGCGAAGACGGTGTTATGGGATATATGGCTATAACCTCGCTCATTGCATGTGCTACACGCGCTGCGGCAGTATTGCCGTCAATTGACTGTTTAATAACCTTGTAATCAGACATAATAATTCCTCCTCCTAATCTTCTCGCAACCCTATTTTAACAAAAAAAGGAAAATAGGGTTATTTTTTTACGGATTTTTTAACATTTAACAAAAAATCTGGAAACATATCCTATTTTTAAGATAAAATACAATCAGGGAAAACAAAAAGGGGAAGGGAAATATGAATATCAAGAAAAATTTGCTTTTTTTGGCAATTATTTTTTTATGCTATTTTTCTGTATTTTCTCAGGTAAAATTCAGCGAAATAGCGTGGATGGGAACCCAGCACTCAACTTACGACGAGTGGATTGAACTTTACAACGACTCAAATGAAGACATTGACCTTTCAAACTGGGTTATTGAAGCGGAAGACGGAACCCCCCACATTGTTTTAAGCGGGGTAATTAAAGCACACGGTTACTTCCTTCTTGAAAGGACAGACGACACCTCGGTGCCCGATGTTGGTGCGGATTTAATTTACACAGGCGCACTTGAAAACACCGGGGAATTACTTTATTTAAAAGACGCAAACGGAAATGTTTCAGATTATGTTGACCAATGGTATGCAGGTGATGCCGATACAAGGGCGACAATGTACAGAACAGACTTTTCACTTCCGGGAAATGACGAAAACGCATGGGCAACCTCTGAAACCGAATACTCTGTCGGATTAGGCACCCCTACAAATTCGCAGGCATTTACAGGGGGCAGCCAGCCTGACTGGTTTTACGCCTACTTTTCAAAACACCTTGAAGCGACAATGCCTTCATACGGCCCCAAGGAAATGGAAAGGGCTCTTGTAAATCTTTTAAACTCCGCTTCCAAAAGCATTTACTTTGCAATATACGGATACTCCGACTGCCCACAAGTATTACAGGCTTTAAAAGACGCAGTTGCAAGGGGGGTGGATGTTAAAGGGGTTGTCGATAACTATGCAGACGGGTGGTTTCCCTACCCTGATACCCAAACATTGATTAATGCACTCCCCGCGGGAAGCGTAGTTGCAGACAACGACGACAGGACAATGCACAATAAATTCTTTGTAGTTGACGGAGAGCATGTCTGGACAGGCTCAACAAATGTTTCCTTAACAGGGATTGATACAGAATACAATTCAAACTTTTCAATCTTAATTCACAACAAAGACCTTGCTGCCGCTTATGAGACTGAATTCTTAGAGATGTTTAACGGAGCATTTCACGACGAAAAAACCGATAACACCCCTCACAGGTTTGTAATGGACGACAACTCTGTAATTGAATGCTACTTTGCACCGACAGACAATGCAAGGGACAATGCCATTATTAAAGCCATAAACCACGCAACTTCAACAATTGATATAAGGATTTTCTTTTTCACAGATTCCGGCATTGCTGATGCTTTGATTGCGGCAAAAGACAGAGGGGTTCAGATAAGGGTAATCCTTGACGCAACAGGTGCCGAGAGTGAATACAGCCAGCATAGAAGGTTAAGGGATGCAGGAATACCTGTAAAGGTTGAAAACTGGGGCGGAAAGGAACACTTTAAAGCAATGTGCGTTGACAGAAAAGTAACTGTAATGGGCTCTCAAAACTGGACAGGCTCGGGCAATTACTCAAACGACGAAAACACCCTTTACATTGAAAACCAGTACCTTGCAAGTTTATTTGAAAACGACTTTGAAGAAGCCTGGAATTCAATTCCCGATACCTATTTAACCCAAGACCCTGCGCCTGAATCTGCGGAATCTATAGGTTCATTAAGCGACTTTATAGACAATGACCATGACGGGCTTGTTGACGAAGGGGCTCCGGAAGAATTGAACAATGTTTCTGAAGAATACGGTGCTATAAATGTTTACTTTAACAAAGGTGGGATTACATCGGTTGCAACAGGCGGAAATGTATTAAACCAGCATATAAACCTTGAAAACAGGCTTATAAACAGAATAAACAAGGCAGTCCGCACCCTTGACATAGCAACCTATGACATTGATTTGCCCGCCCTTGTTGACGCCATAATACAGGCAAAGGCAAGAGGGGTTCAGGTAAGGGTTATTGCGGATTCAAAAGACTATTTGCCGGGTGAAAGCGGGACTTACGACTTACACTGCATAAGCGTTGAAAAGTTAATCAGAGGGGCTGACGGTGTTGTAGGCACCGCTGACGATATACCTGTATTTTCCGACTCGCCTATTTTTGCTGTAGAAGATTCTGCAAAAAGGCAAGAATACGGATTGCCTGCAACCCCTGAAGGGATTAGTTATGTAACCGTAACGGTAGGGACAACAGACAGGACAGGCTACATGCTTTGCGAAGGGGAAAAGAAATCTACAGGCGGTTACTATTCTCCCGGCGACCAGATGCACAATAAATTTGTTGTAATTGACGGGGAATGGGTATGGACAGGCTCCTGGAACTTTACAATAAACGGGCTTTACGGCTCTGACGAAAATATGGCTGAAAATATTTTAGGCGGAAACACAAACAATGCCCTTGAACTTCATTCAGTAGGGGTAGCCGAAGCATATACACTTGAATTTGAAGAGATGTGGGGAAGCGACACGGTTATTCCTGACCCTGACAACTCAAACTTTCACTCAAGGAAGACAGACAATACAAGGCATTTGTTTGATCTAAACGGAACATTGGTTGAAGTTTACTTCTCCCCGGGAGACGACGCACTTACCCATTTAAGGGAAACTATTGCAAACGATGCGGACTACAACGCATACTTCTGCATATTTGCATGGTCAGACCAGCAAATGTGCGATGAATTAAAATTCAAATACGAAGGCTCCTACGACGATTTGGTAGGTACATTGACAGGCTTTGACATTGCGGGTGTTTTTGAATCCCTATACTGGAACCAATGGTGGTCTGCTTCCGTTGACATGACGGGAAGAACAGCGTCGTATATAAGCGATACCAACCCCAACATAAGGTGGGCAAACCCTGCCCCTGTTTACAAAGACAATGAAGACGCCATGATGCACCACAAATACATGATACTTGACGTAAACACCGACAGCGACCCCATTGTAATTACAGGCTCATTAAATTGGAGTGCAAACGGGAACGACTCAAACGACGAAAATGTGCTTATAATCCACAACTCAAACATAGCAAACCAGTACTATCAGGAATTTTTAGGTAGGTACTTTCAGGCAGGCGGAAATATTCAAAAGTACATAGACCCTTCAACAAATGTAAACTACCCTATCCCAACTTTGGACACAAGCAAAGTTAAATAAAGAAAGCCCCCTGAAATCATGGGGGCTTTCTTTTATCTTCTGATTTTCCTTCTAACCGCAAGCCCTATTTGATAAAGCAGAAAGAGAATAAAAAGTTTGCAGAGGATAACAATTATCTTTGCCGAAGGGTAAATATCGGCATTATCAACCCTGTAAAAACGCAAAGACTCCGCAAGCCAGTACATAAAGTGAGAAAAGCCTATATGGTAATATGCTAATTCAAAAAGCAAAATTAAAACAAATAAAATTGCATACTCTATGTGCAAAATTACAAAATTTTTCCAGAATAAGGATAATGCAAGCGATACAATAAGCAGACAAAATACAAGTAAAATAAGATGATAATCAAACATTGGAATAATTAAAATTTCGCCTAAAGTAGCAACATCAGTGTTAAAAAACAATTGGTTAGTGATATGCGGGATTTTAAACAAAGACTGAATTAAAGCCATTATTAAAATAATGTAGGAAAGAATGACGACAGGCTTAATCCAACTCTGGCCGAAATCGGAAACCCACTTGAAAAAGTTAAACAAAAACCTTTCCCCCCTGCTTCCCTCTTTCAAGTTTAACTCAAGGCTTTTCTCCCTTGCCTTCATTTCAAGGGAATAAAACCCGTTTGCGTTTATATAATCTCTCTGTTTGTCGTGTGCGTGTTTTAACTGCCTGTAAATATCCCTTGCCTTGTCAGGCCTCGGTTTAACCTCTTTATTGCCGAAAAACAATTTGGGACAAATCCTTTTTTCGTCAAATTTACCCCAGTCAACATTTACAAATTCGCAATCCGTTAGAGAACAATCCTCAATCTCAATCCTTCCTTCCGAAAAATCGCAATTGATAAACCTCATTTTATTTAAAATTGAGTTTTTAATTTCAAGGGAATTAAGTAGTTTTAAATTAAAAAAAATAAATTCTTTTGAATAATTTGTAATGTTGTTCATTTTAAGTTTTCCTG
>WFPG01000043.1 GCA_015487755.1 Acidobacteriota bacterium | reverse complement strand
GTCCATAGAAAACCTTTATCCCTATCTTCTCAAGCCTCTCGGTATAAACAGACCTGCTCATATCCGAGCCCTGAACATTAAACTTCAAATTGTGCAAAACCTCAGCAATTCCGCTCATTCCCGTTCCGCCTATGCCTATAAAGTGAATTGTTTTAATTCTCCAGAACATAATTACCCCTTAACCCTTGCTTTCATAACCAGCGCAATCATTATTATATTTGATAGATAAGAAGAGCCCCCGTAACTTACAAATGGAAGGGAAATCCCTTTTTCAGGCAATACCTGAAAATTTACCCCGAAATGGAGCAAAGCCTGAATAAAAATAACAAACCCTATCCCGAGGGTTATGTAATGAACAAATACACTTTCTGTGCTAAATGAAATCTTTGCAATGGCAAAAAACATAATCAAAAAAAGAAACCCAATTAAAGATACCCCTACAATTCCAAGTTCTTCCAAAGCAAGAACGGCTATGTAATCGTTGTGTTTTGCAGGCAGATACTTTGTAAAATATCCCTGAGACAACCCAGAGCCTAACCATGTAGCGTTTTCTATTGCCCGCCTCACCTTTGAAGACTGCTCCGAATAAACCCCTGTATTGTCTATTTTTATAGGGTCAAGTTTTACCTGCAAGTTTGATACATCAATATCAAGTTTGTAAGGAAAAACCATTTCCCTGAACCTTTCCACCCTGTTTAACTGATAAGACATCATAGAGTTTACCCTTTCCTGAAATTTTGTAGAAAAAATATATAGGGTAAAAGCTATAATCAAGCCGGTTAATGCCATTACTAAAGAAGCCTTCAATTTTACCCTGTTAAACATCCCGGCAACAATAAATAAAAGAGAGCCTGTTATAAAGATAAAAACACTCATACCGAGGTCTGGCTCAAAAAGAATTAAAACGCAAATCAAACAGACGGTAAAGTATGCAATCAATTGCACAGTCTCGCTTTTGTGGTATTTGTAGATGACATAGGACACCATTAAAACAACATACAATTTGGCAAATTCCGAAACTTGAAGGGAAAAGGGCCCTAAAAACAGCCACCTTTGAGCCCCGTTAATCTTTTTGCCAGCAATAAGTATGTAAATAAGAAGGGATATTAAAAGCAATCCGCCTAATATATAAATCCAGTCGTTTTTCAAATATTCGTATCTAAAGAATTTGATAATAATTAAAAGTAAAAATATTCCTATACTGACTATTACCATGCTCTTGAAAAAAAACATACTGTTAGTGGTAATTACCGAAGCGTTAAGCAACAATCCCAGAAAGGTTAAGATAATTGTAGAAACCGCTACAATTGTTTTTTCAAGATTCATTCTTTAACCTCTTGACAAGGCTTTTAAACACCTTTCCCCTTTCTTCATAATTTCTAAACTGGTCAAAACTTGAACAGGCAGGGGACAATAGCACAACATCCCCTGAAACCGCTTCATTAAAAGCATGTTTTACCGCATTTTCAAGGTTAATTGAGATTTCACATTCAATTACCCCTTTCATTTTTCCTAAAAAAATAGGTGCCGAATCCCCTATAAAATACGCTTTTTTTATATTGTCTTTAAATGGATAAAAGTCTTCAAAATCTCCGCCTTTATAAATACCCCCCGCAATCCACCTGATATTTTTAAAAGATGAGAGAGCCTTTTTTACGGAATCAAAGTTTGTGGCCTTTGAGTCATTATAAAAGTAAACTCCTCTTATAATGTCCACAAATTCAAGCCTGTGCTCAATCGGGTTGAAGGTTTTTATCTTTTCCACACAACGGCTTAAACCAACCCCCGCCTCATATGCCATTGCAATAGCAAAAGCGGCATTGTACAGGTTATGCAAACCCTGAAACTTCACCTGCTCAGGCCTTAAAATCAAATTCCTTTCATAATAAATCCCCTTTTCGTCAACGCTTAAAGGCAAAGTTTTTTCTCCTATCCACCTTGTAAATGAAGGAAGTTTATTTCTGTATGAGATTAACTGCTCGTCTTCACCGTTGGCAAAGAAAACTGTTTTTGAATCCATATTTTTAAAAATATTGAATTTAGCAAAGTAGTATTCTTCAAGTGTGTTGTACCTGTCAAGGTGGTCGGGAGAGAGGTTTAAAATGCTCGCAATTTTAGGCTTAAAGTCTTTTACTAACTCAAGTTGAAAAGAAGAAAGTTCCACCACATACCAGCCTTCAAATTTCTGTTCTATAAGGGCTTTGCAAAATGGATAACCGTAATTGCCGCAGATAGCGGTATCAATATTTTCGCCGTGTAAAATATGCCCTGCCATAGCAGTTGTGGTTGTTTTGCCGTTTGAACCTGTTATCCCTATTACATTTCCTTTTAAGTATCTGAAACCAAATTCTATTTCCGAAATCACATCAGCATTTTTATCTAAAAAGTATTGCACCACTTTATTTGTTTGAGGCACGCCGGGAGAAACCACTATGGTATCAAAGTCAATCTTTTTAACCTTTTCAAAATCAAGAAGTTCAACCCCGTAAGCGTTGAGAAAAAGTTTTGTACTATCTTCTATTTTGTCAGGGTAATCGTCGTATAAAAAGCATCTGTAATCTTGAAAATGCCCTAACTCCAATGCGGAAAGCCCACTCTTCCCGCCACCTATGACAAGAAGGTTTTTCATGATTCACTCCACTTTTTTATAATTTCATCAATTATTACCTCTCCGTGCATTCCTCTTGAGGCTTTTACAAAAATTAAATCCCCTTCTTTTATAATGCCGTTTATTTGTTGTGCGGCATCTGTATTGTTTTCAAAGTGGAAGTTCTCTTTGCCTTTAATTTCCTCGCTAATAAAACGGGAATCATTACCCCATGTTAAAATTATGTCAAAATCGGTTTGATCTAAAAACCTGCCTATTTCCCTATGCATTTCTTCAGAAAATTCTCCCAATTCAAGCATATCCCCTATTATCGCAACCTTTCTTCCATTGTGTTTAACTGAAGAAAAATGTTCTATAACCCTTTTCAAAGCCTCGGGGTTTGAATTATAACAATCGTTAAAAAGAAGAATAGGCTCTTTCAAAACAAATTTGCCTCTGTTTTCAATAGGTTTAAATGTCTCAACCCTTTCTTTAATCTTTTCAAGAGGAATTTCAGCAAGCAAGGCGGTTAAAACTGATGCCGCAACATTGTAGCAATTGTGCTCACCTGTAAGGTTTGTTTTAAGTTCAAATTCCCTTCCATCAAATCCAAACTTTAAAATTGAATGGTCAATATTTGTAATACATTCTAATATTTTTAAATCTGACCCTGCCCCTTTTCCAAATGAATACTTAACCCCGACAGCCCTGTCAACCCTGCTTTTCACAAGGATATCGTCAAAATTGTAAACCACAATGGTTTCAGGAGTCTGGTCTAAAAGTATTTCCGCTTTCGCTTCCCTTACCTCTTCAATGCTTCCGAAATTGCCTATATGAGCAGGGAAAACATTAAGCCATACCCTTATATCAGGTTTTAATATATCCACAAGTTTCTTAATTTCTCCTCTATAACTCATACCAAATTCTGCGATAAAAAAATCAATATTTTCATTAACCCTGTTCAAAATTGAAAGAGGCAAGCCTAAAGTATTGTTAAAGTTCCCGACAGTAGCACGGGTTTTATAATAATCCTTAAAAATATGATAGGTAAGTTCTTTTGTTGTGGTTTTTCCCGCGCTTCCGGTAATGGCAACACTTTTTTTAACCCTCTGTTTCACAAGGTTTTTAGCAGCCTTTTGCAATGTTGAAACAGTATCCCCCACAAAAAACAGGTTCTCAAAAGCATCAAGGTCAATGCTTCTCCTTTTATAACTTAAAAGGTATGAAGAAGCGCCCTTTCTCTTTGCGTCTTCTATAAAATTATGCCCGTCATTCTTTTCAGTTCTTACCGCTATAAACATCTCTCCTCTTTTTAATTTTCTTGAATCAATAGAAAAACCTGTAATTTCCCTTTCTTTAAAGTTGTAAGCCTCTTTTTCTATCAATTTTGCAAACTCACTAACCTTCATAACTTCAACGCCTCCGCTACAATTTCTTTCTCGCTAAAAGGGATTCTTGTATCTCCGATTATCTGGCAATCTTCATGCCCTTTTCCCGCAATAACAACAATATCCCCTTTTCCGGCACTTTTAATTGCTTTAACAATTGCTTCTTTCCTGTCTTCTATGTATGAAACATCTTTTCCGAAATTGTCTCCTTTTTTTATATCTTCAAAAATCTGAGAAAGCGGTTCGTTTCTCGGGTTATCGGCAGTTACAAAAACCTTGTCTGAATACCTGCAGACAGCCTCAAGCATTAAAGGCCTTTTTGACCTGTCCCTATCCCCGCCGCAGCCAAATACTGTTATCAAATTTCCCTTTGTGTGCTTTTTTACAGAGGAAAGCAAATTTTCAAGCCCGTCCGGGGTATGGGCAAAATCTATAATTACCGAAAAGCCTTTATCAGAATCAATTTTTTCAACCCTTCCCGGAACGGAAAACCCCTTTTCAACCTTTTTTAAGAAAGAGCCGACATCAAGGCCGAAGCCTTTTAAAACACCTATGGCAAAGCCCAGATTATAGGCATTGTAATCTCCGATTAAAGGCAGGGAAACATTTATCTCTTTTCCGTCAATTAAATAAACTACATCTATTCCCTTTTCTCTTTTTTTTATTGAAACAATCTTCAAATCCGCCGTTTCCTTTTTCCCTACCCCTATTCCTTTAACACATAAATCGGCAATTCTTTTTGCAACATCAATATCTGTATTAAAAACACAGAACCCGTCTTTTTTAAGCATTGAGAACAATTTTAATTTTGCGTTTAAATAATTCTCCATAGTTTTATAGTAATCAAGATGGTCTTGTGAAAAACCTGTAAAAACAGCGGCATCAAATTCCAAACCGAATACCCTCTTCAAACTTAAAGCATGTGCCGAAACCTCTATTACCGCATATTTAAAGCCTGAATCTACCATTTCTCTTAAGTACTCAAAAATATCTGTTGATTCAGGAGTTGTTAGCCTTGCCTTTTCAATTCTCTTTCCTGTGTAAATATCTACCGTGCTTATAAGCCCGGCATTTAATCCCTCTTTTAAAAAATAAGCGGTTGTGGTCTTTCCGTTTGTCCCGGTTATCCCGATAATTTTAATAAAGTCCTGGGGATTTCCATAAAAATTGGCAGAAATTTGAGCCTGTGCTTCAAGTATGTCTTCAACAATTATTGACGGATAATCTTTAAACCCCTCTTCTCCGATAAAAACGGAAACCCCCTTTTCAAAACATTGGGGAATAAATCGGAAGCCGTCGTATTTTAAGCCTTTTCTGGCAAAATATGCAAAACCTTTTTCGCATTTCCGGGAATGATAGCATAAGCCTTTAATTTCTGTATCCAAATCTGCATTAACTTCTTTTACTTTTACCCCTTCTGTCAATTCTCTCAATTTCATTACATATTCCCGTAAAGTTTATAAAAGTTAGTTCCGATTTTTTTATACCCTACAACATATCCGTGCCCTTCAAACACGCAATCGCAACCGTTTAAAGACAACACCTGCATTGCTTCTCTAAAAGACAAGCCTTTAATACCCAGCGGGTCTTCTTTTTGGCTATCAGGTTTATTCACAATCAAAGGCCTGTTTAATTCAGGCAAAGGTATTTCCCTGTTTGATATCTCCTCTATTAAAAAGGGATAAATCTTCTGGACAATCTCTTTAAAAACAGGGGCAGCCACATCTCCGCCGTAAAAGTATCTTCCTTTCGGGTTGTCAACAACCACATATACGGATATAGCAGGGTTTTCTACCGGGAAAAACCCGTAAAAGGATGCAATATAATTGTTTGAATATCTTTTACCTTGTAATTTTTTTGTAGTGCCTGTTTTACCCCCTATTGAAATGCCTTCTATAGCCGCTTTCCTTCCGGTTCCGTTTTCCACAACGCCCTTTAAAATCTGCCTCATTACGGAAGAAGTCTGCTGGTTAATTACCTTCCATTTTCTTTGTTTCGTCGGATTCTCGCAAATTAACCTCGCTTTTATTACAGAAGTGGAAGGCTGGCATATCCCCTTAACCATTACGGGAGAAATATAGTATCCGCCGTTTACGACAGCATTTAGTGCCGTTGCCATCTGCACCGCCGTAACCCCTATGCCGTATCCGAAGGACATTGAAATCTTTCTTTGAAGGTTAAACTCTTTTTCAGAGGGGAATAAACCTCTGCTTTCTTTGTAAAACGGGACGCCTGTTCTCATTCCGAACCCGAACATTTTTAGCCCGTTATAGAAAGCGTTGTCATCTATTTTCATAGCAATTTTAGAGATTCCCACATTGCTTGAATGCCATATTATCTCCCTGAAACTCAAATTCCCGAACCTTTCGTGGTCTCTTATTACCCTGTTCTTTACTTTAAGCTTGCCGTTTTCACAGTAAAACATATCGGTTTCCTTCACAACACCCAGGTCTAAGGCAAGAGAGCCTACAACAGGCTTCATTGTTGAGCCGGGCTCATAAGCCCCTCTTACAATAAGGCTGTTCATATTGCCGTAAATCTTTGAAACACTCACAAGGGAAAGTATTTCACCTGTTTTAGGCTTTGAAACAATTACATAAACATTATCTGCTTTAAACTTTTTCAAAGCCTTTCTCGCCATTTTTTCACATATAAATTGCACCGAAGAATCTATTGTGAGAACAAGGCTTTTCCCGTCAACTGGCCTTACCTCGTTGTACAAACCTACCCTTCTGTCAAAAAAGTAAGTTCTATAACCGTCTTTCCCTTTTAAAACATTGTCAAATGTCCTTTCCAGCCCTATCTTCTTTAACCCGTCTCTATCCTCATACATGTATGCCAGAAACTTTGAGTAAAACCTGTCGGTGCTGTAATACCTTTTGTATTCGTAATTGTAAATAAGCACATCCCCTAATTTTAATTCTTTTAATGTTTTTCTTATTTTTGCTAAAT
>WFPG01000042.1 GCA_015487755.1 Acidobacteriota bacterium | reverse complement strand
GCAATGAGGAAGCAAGTTCTTTTTTGAATTTTTCCATAAGGGAAACAAACTCTTTCCCTTTTCCCACCTGTAATTTTATAACCTTCGGCTGTAATTTATTGCTGAAGTTTTGAACATAACAGATATCGCAGGGCGTTTCTTTATCTTTTGCAAATTTGTCAAGAAAGGTTTTTATTGTTGTCATTTTGCCTGTGCCTGAAAGCCCTGTAACAAAGATGTTGTATCCTGCGCTTTCCATTGAAAGCCCGAATTCCAGAGCCTTCATCGCTTTAGGCTGGCCTATAATGTCCTTTGTAGGTTTAATATCGTCTGTTGTATTGAATTTAAGTTTTCTTCCCGTTATTCCCCATTTTAGGTGGCGTGCTTTTAATTTTTCCATTTAAACTCCTGCAAGTTGCTTTGCCTTTTTGCCTATCTCCAGCATTCTTTTTAACGGTATTAGCGCTTTCTCCCTAATTTCCTCTTCCACCTTTATTTCGGTTTGCTCAAGTGCAAGCGCTTCATAGACATGCTGCAACTTTGTTTTTTTCATATTAACACACATCAGTTTAGGCGAGGCAACAATAATCAATTTGTCTTTAACCTCTTTTTCAATCCTGTGCCTCATTCCCTCTTCTGTAACGAGGATTACAATTTTTTTATCGGTTTTTTTAGCCTCTTCTATCATTTTTGAGGTGGAGCATGCCACATCGCAGGCTTCAACCACTTCAGGCCTGCATTCAGGGTGGCATATCACATAGGGGTCGTCGTAAATTGCTTTTATCCTTAATATATCTTCAACATTAACCCTGTGGTGAACTGTGCAGTGCCCGTCCCAGAGTATAAGTTTTTTGTCTGTTTTTTCCTGTACAAAGCTTCCTAAATTTGAATCGGGTATAAATATGACTTCATCCGAATCTATTGAATTAACCACATCAACAGCGTTTGAGGATGTGCAGCAATAATCGCTTTCAGCCTTAACCTCTACCGAAGAGTTGATGTAAGTAACAACAGGTATTCCGGGATAAGTCTCTTTCAACGCCCTAACATCTTTTGCTTTTATTGTGTCGGCGAGGGGGCAGCCGGCGTCCTCAACAGGAAGCAATACCTTTTTATCAGGGGATAGAATTGCTGCCGATTCGGCCATAAACCTGACACCGCAGAAAACTATAGTTTCTGCCTCAACCTCTTTGCCGATTTTTGCAAGTTCAAACGAATCCCCTACAAAGTCGGCAATCTCCTGAACCTCTTTAATCTGGTAATTGTGGGCTAAAATTACCGCGTTTTTTTCTCTTTTCAGCCTTTCAATCTCTTTCCTTATGTCAAAAGCCATTCTTCACTCCAATATGGTATTGTCTATAAGCCTTGTTTTTCCAAAATAAACAGCCAGAGCCAGCACGCTCTTTTTGCCTAACTTTTCAACAGGCGACATTGTGGTGTAATCCACAATCTCAACATAGTCAATTTTAGCCAGATTAAAAGATTTTACAACCTTTTCCACCTCTTTTTTTATGGTTTTCGCATCCCTTTCACCGTTTTTGAACAACTCTTCCCCTCTTTTAATTCCCTTAAATAGTGCTATTGCCTGTTTCCTTTCTTCATGAGATAGGTAAACATTTCTTGAAGACATTGCAAGCCCGTCTTCTTCCCTGATGATAGGGCAGATGTGGAAGTTTATGTCTAAATTGAAATCTTTTATCATTTGCTCAATAATCCTTGCCTGTTGAATGTCTTTCTGGCCGAAATAGGTGTTGTGAGGCTTTGTTATGTTGAAGAGTTTTAGAACGACAGTCATAACCCCTTTGAAATGCCCCGGCCTTTTTGCGCCGCAAAGGTGTCTGTCAAGCCCTTCGGTTATTACATAGGAAGAGTAGTTTTCAGGGTACATTTGCTCGGGGGTAGGGTAAAAGATAATATCCGTTCCCACCTCTTTTGCAAGTTTTTCGTCTCTTTCAAAGTCTCTCGGGTACCTGTCTAAATCTTCATTTGGGCCGAATTGAATAGGGTTTACGAATATGCTTAATATTACAATGTCGTTTTCCTCTCTCGCTTTTCTCAATAATGACAAATGCCCTTCATGAAGATAGCCCATTGTTGGGACAAAGCCTACTTTTTTATTAACGGGAATTTCATTTCTCAATTTTTTCATTTCTTCAACTGTTTTTGCTATATGCATCTCAATTCCCCCCTGTTTTTTAGTGCCTGAAGAATTTCATCTGAAAGGTGAGTTACATTGTTCTGTTCCGGAAATTTATGCTCTTTAACCGCTTTTACATAGTTTTCAACACCTTTTCTCATAATTTCTCCCGCATTTTCAAACTGTTTTACAAACTTGAAATAGCACGGTTCGGGAATTGAAAGCATATCGTGGAAAACTAAAACCTGCCCGTCGCAGTACCTTCCCGCTCCTATCCCTATTGTGGGACAGGAAACGGATTCCGTTATTATCTTTGCAAGTTCTTCGGGAATGCCTTCAAGCACAAGGGCAAACACGCCGGTCTCATCAAGCAGTTTTGCGTCTTTTAAAATCTGTTTTGCACTTTCAACCGTTTTGCCTTGAATTTTAAACCCGCCGAAAAGGTTTACCGATTGAGGGGTTAAGCCTACATGCCCCATTACGGGAATGCCTGCGTTTATTATTGCCTTTACTTTGTCAATGTGGTTTTCGCCACCTTCCAATTTAACGGCGTCCATTCCCCCCTGCTGAATTATTCTTCCTGCATTTTTTACGGCCTCTTCAACCGACGCCTGATAGGACATAAAGGGCATATCCCCTACTTTTAATGCGTATTCTGAACACCTTGATACAGCCTTTGCATGATGAACAATGTCGTCAACGGTTACTTCAAGGGTGGTAGGATAGCCCAGCATTACCATGCCTACAGAATCGCCTACTAAGATTATGTCCACACCAGCGCTCTCAACAATCTTTGTTGTAGGGCAGTCATAAGAGGTTATCATTGTTATTTTTTCCTTGTTTTTCATGGAGTAAACTTTAGGGGCGGTAATCTTCTTTTTCATTTTCGCTCCTTTCTCTCCTGCAAGGTTGCCTTGCTCGGAGTAAAGAATTTTAGTTAATAAAAACTTCCTGCCGCTCCAGAGGTTTAAGGATGCGGCGGATTAAAAAGGTTAATTCCCGGCCTTACATTGTCCATAAAATCTATAATGCTTTCAAGCAAAACATTGTCAAATTCTTTCCTGGGATTGTCAATCTCAAAAAATATTAAAGGCACTCCCCTTAATTTTGAGTAATGGTTGTAGTAAACATTTAACAAACCTTCCAAATACTCAAGGGATACCCTTTCT
>WFPG01000041.1 GCA_015487755.1 Acidobacteriota bacterium | reverse complement strand
CCTTATAAATAATATCCTATTTCCACTGTTTGAAAAAGTTAAAATAATTTAAATTTTGTATATGCAATCGAAAAATATTATAATAAAAAACAAAATTACAGTTTACGAGGTGTAAAATGGATTATTCAAAGCCTATTGAAATAGCGGAAGATATCTTCTGGGTGGGATACAAAATACCCAATGACCCTTTTCAATGCCATGTTTACCTGATAAAAAACGGAAACGAATCCGTATTAATTGACCCGGGAAGCATGATAACCTTTCCTATTACGGTGAATAAAATCACCCAAATTGTGCCTTTAAACAACATTAAATACATAATCTGTCACCATCAAGACCCGGACATAACGGGGTGCATATCAACCCTGGAAAAACTTATCCCGAGAAAAGACAAATTTATCGTCACCCATTGGAGAGCACAGGCTTTGCTTAAACACTATCAGTGGGAAACCCCTTTTTACCTTGTAGAAAAAAACAAGTGGAAGCTTTTTTTAAAAAACGGAAGAATTCTTGATTTTATATTTACCCCTTATGCCCATTTCCCGGGGGCTTTCTGCACCTTTGACAGAAAGACAAAAACACTTTTTTCAAGCGATTTATTTGGTGGTTTTACCGAAGAATTTAGCCTTTTTGCCAAAGACGAAAACTATTTTGCAAGCATAAAAGCATTTCATGAGCATTACATTCCAAGTAGGGAAATACTTTTAAACGCTTTAATGGAAATAGAGAAGAAAGAACCTGAAATAATAGCCCCGCAACACGGCTCAATCATTAAAAAAGATTTAATCCCTTATATGATAAACAGAATGAAAGAGTTAAACTGCGGATTATTCCTTTTAAGTTCCTATGAGTCAAATATTGAAATACTTTTAAAAACAAACCAGATAATAAATGAAGTATTTAAAGAAGTTGTTAATAACAGCGATTTTTTGACTGTTTTAAGAAAAACATTTATGACATTAAAAAACAACGACATTCCTATTAAAGACATAATTACCTATGCCTACGACAGGGGAGAAAAAGAGGAAGGGAAAGAGTGGTTTGCTGTTTTCTCAACAGTAAAAGGAGAGATACCGAAAAAGGAAATTGAGAAAAACAAAAAAATAGTAAAAACACTTGTAGAAGGAATAAGCAGACCGAAATGTATGGGGAAAATAAAACTTGTAACCGATACAATTGATGAATACAATAACACATTCGGTATCCCTCTTGAATCTAACAATGACAACATTAAAGCGGCAATATATTTTATAATGGAAAAAGAACTAAATGATAAACAGAGAAAGACTATAGAAGAAGCTCTTGACAAATTAATTCACCCGCTTTCTTCTTCACTGGCAAACGAAATAATAATTAAAGAATTAGGGGAGGAAAAAAAGGAACTCTTTAACACAACTATCCATGATTCCCTAACAGGACTGAAAAACAGGGTGTTTTTGGAGAGCGTAGCAACCAACGAGATTTCAAAAGCAATAAGGTACGAGTACCCTTTATGCGTAATAATGTTTGATATAGACTATTTTAAAAGCGTAAACGACACATACGGCCACCTTGCGGGAGACTTTATCCTTCAGGAAGTAGCAAAGATTATTAAGGCATCTTTCAGGGCTACAGATTATGTTATCAGGTACGGAGGAGAGGAAATACTTGCAATACTTCCCTACGCAAGGGAAAAAGACGCATGTAGAAGAGCGGAAGATATAAGAAAGTTGATTGAAGGAAGAGAATTTATTATGGGCAACAAAATGATAAAAATAACAATAAGTGCAGGAGTTTACGAAAGGCGAAACGAAACGGAGATGCACGAGCTTATAGGAAAGGCTGATAAAAGGTTATACAAGGCAAAAAAAGAGGGAAGAAACAAAGTTGTGTGCTCAGATTAAAATCACATAAAATCTTCAGGGAAAAATATCTGCTCCCTTTCCAATTTAACGCCAAACCTGTCATAAACCCTTTTTTGAACAAGGGCAATTAAATCCTTTATCTCTTGAGAGGTAGCATTACCAAGGTTTACAATAAAGCCTTTGTGTTTTTCGGAAACCATGGCTTCCCCAACCTTTAAACCGCCGCAACCTGCCTCTTCAATTAACTTGCCTGCATAGTAGCCTTTAGGCCTTTTAAAAACACTCCCGGCATTAGGATATTCAAGGGGGAATTTGGATTCTCTTTCCTTTTTTATCTTTTCCATCAAAGAAAGAATTTCCCGTTTTTTCTTCCTTGCAGTTGCGCTAAAAACAGCCTCTAAAATAACAAAACCCTTTTCTTTAAAGATTGAAGTCCTATACCCGAATTGACACATATTTTTAGGGAATACAAACTCTTTCCCGTTTTTGTCCATACACTTTACAAAACAGGTGATATTTCTAAATTCGCCGTAATTGTTACCGGCATTCATAATCAATGCACCGCCTACCGTTCCCGGGATATTGTAAGCAAACTCAAAGCCTGAAACCCCTTTTGTATATGAAAAACAAGAGAGATTTTCAAGGGAAACTCCACATTGAGCAAAGATTTTCCCGCTTTTATAGTAAACTTTATTGAGGTTTTTAGTGATACACACCACTCCTTCAACACCGTTGTCATTGACTATTACATTTGCCCCTCCGCCTAACACATAGAAAGGGATTTTCTGTCGTTTGCAGAATACAAAACTTTTTTTAAACTGCTCAACAGAATTAGGAAATATTACAACTTCCCCTTTTCCGCCAGTCTTATAAGTGGTAAATTCCTTTAATGAAAAATCCCTGTAAAATTCAATGTTTTTAAGTTTTAAAAAATCAATCAAGCGTTTTTTAGTTAAATTATCCACTTATCATCACCTTTTGAATGCCAAAATGACATATTTGAACACCTATCTTACCCTTAAAGATTGGAAATTTCTAAATAATGCCGTTAAATTCAGGCAATTAAACTTCAATCATCCCCCATAGCCTAAACTGGCATTGAACTTGCATATAAATTAAATGACAGCCTTCTCCCAAATTATTTGGGAAAAACCGGGACGGATAATCCCGGTTATTTTTTTACACATTCAAATCCACCTTTTTCCCGTCAATTATATCCTGATAGGTGTCAAGAATCGGGTCAATCTCGTTTCTTAAAAACTCTTCAACCTGAGAGGGAGCTCTTCCTATAAACTCCTCAGGCTTTAAAATTCCCATTATTTCTTCCCTGTTTAAAGGAATTCTCTCATCTTCCGCAAGGAAGTCTATTAACGGGTTTTTGTCTGCTCCTGCTTTTATTGCGTCCATTGCTTTATGAGAGTACTGCCTTATAATTTCATGAATTTCCTGCCTGTCTCCCCCTCTCTTAACCGATTCCATCAAAATATTCTCGGTCGCCATAAAAGGCAATTCCCTCGCTACATGCGCCTCGATAACCTTTTCGTTTACCCTTAAACCTTCGGTTATGTTAGCGTATATTAAAAGCAATGCATCTGCGGTTAGAAATGCATGAGGGATTACAATCCTTCTATTTGCAGAATCGTCAAGAGTTCTTTCAAACCATTGGGTTGCCGCCGTAAAGGCAGTATTGTCGGCAAGTGAGATTAAATACCTTGCAAGCGCCGTCATTCTTTCAGAGCGCATAGGGTTTCTCTTGTAGGCCATTGCGGAAGAACCTACCTGTTTTTCCTCAAAAGGCTCTTCCATCTCCCTGTCGTGCTGCAAAAGCCTTAAATCGTTTCCGAATTTAGAGCAGGATACCGCAACCTGCCTTAAAACATGAACGACATCGTCGTCAATCTTCCTTGTATATGTCTGGCCTGTTATTGTCAAACTTCTCGGAAAACCCATTCTTTTAACAACAATTTCGTCAAGTTGCTTAACCTTTTCCTCGTCTCCGTTAAAGAGTTTAAGAAAACTTGCCTGAGTCCCTGTTGTTCCCTTTACCCCTCTTGCGGGAATTCTGCTGTGGAGAAGTGAAATGAGTTTAAAGTCTATAAGCAAATCCTGCAGCCACAAGGCAGCCCTTTTGCCCACTGTGGTTAACTGGGCAGGCTGAAAATGTGTAAACCCCAAAGTAGGCATCTTTCTATAATCACAGGCAAACTTTCTTAAGTTGCTCATAACCTTTAAAAGCCTTTTTCTAACAAGTGCAAGCCCCTCTTTCATTTGAATTAAGTCTGTGTTGTCCCCAACAAAGGCAGAGGTTGCCCCAAGGTGAATAATTGACATCGCGGAAGGCGCAGCCTTGCCGAAGGTATGAATATGAGCCATAACATCGTGCTTCAATTCCTTTTCCTTTTTTGCGGCATACTCAAAATCAATATCTTCAAGGTGCTCCCTCATCTCCTCTATCTGCTCGTCTGTAATAGGCAAGCCTAAATCCTTCTCCGCCTCAGCAAGAATCAGCCAGAGTTTTCTCCATGTTTTAAACTTGTATTCGTCTGAAAAAAGGTAAGCCATCTCTCTGGATGCATACCTTACAACAAGCGGGTTATTGTAAATCTTTTTATCCATTAACTCCTCCGAGATTTATTTACTTCTAAAATTATAAAGGAATATTGCCGTGTTTTTTAGGAGGCAGATTATCCCTTTTATTATCAAGTGATTCAAGCGCTTTTATAAGTTTAACCCTTGTGTTTTCAGGCATAATAATCTCGTCAACAAATCCCATTTCGGCAGCGGTGTACGGGTTTGCAAAGAGTTTTTTGTAATCCTCAACAAGTTGCTTTCTCAATTCATCAGGGTTTTCAGCCTTTGCAAGTTCTTTTCTGTAAAGTATATTTACAGCACCTTCAGGCCCCATAACTGCAATCTCGGCAGTCGGGTAAGCAAAGTTGTAATCAGTCCTTATGTGTTTTGAAGCCATTACGCAGTATGCCCCGCCGTATGCCTTCCTCGTAATAACGGTAATTTTAGGCACTGTTGCCTCGGAAAATGCATAAAGCAACTTTGCTCCATGAACTATTATCCCCCCGTGCTCCTGGTTAACCCCCGGCAAAAAGCCCGGCACATCTTCAAAAGTAATGAGAGGGATATTAAAAGCATCGCAAAACCTGACAAACCTTGCCGCCTTTCTTGATGCGTTAATGTCAAGCACCCCTGCAAGGTAATTAGGCTGGTTTGCAACAATTCCCACAGGCCTTCCGTTCAACCTTCCAAAACCTATAACAATATTTTTGGCAAAGTGCTCCTGCACCTCAAAAAAGTATTGATTGTCAAGAACAGGCCTTATTATATCCCTTATATCGTAAGGCAAATTAGGATTATCGGGAACAACGGTGTTTAACTCAGGAATAACCCTGTCAACAGGGTCATTGCACTCTGCCCTTGGGGGCTCTTCCATATTGTTTGACGGCATAAATGAAAGCAATTCCCTTATACATGCAAGGCATGCCTTATCGTTTTCTAACGCAAAGTGAGCCACCCCTGAAATTTCGTTGTGAGTCCTTGCCCCGCCTAACTCTTCTTTGGTAACCTCTTCATGGGTAACGGTTTTAATAACATCAGGCCCCGTAACAAACATGTATGATGTGTCTTTAACCATTAAAGTAAAATCTGTAATTGCGGGAGAGTAAACAGCCCCGCCTGCGCACGGCCCCATAATTGCGGAAATCTGGGGTATTACCCCTGAAGCAAGGGTATTTCTTAAAAAAATATCCGCATAACCGCCTAAAGAAACAACACCTTCGTGAATCCTTGCGCCGCCCGAATCATTCAAACCAATAACAGGGGCGCCAACCTTCATTGACAGATCCATTATCTTGCATATCTTTTTTGCGTACATCTCTGAAAGTGAGCCGCCGAATACTGTAAAATCCTGAGAAAACACATAAACAAGCCTGCCGTCTATCCTTCCGAACCCGGTAACAACACCGTCTCCAATAATCTTCTTTTTTTCCATTCCGAAGTTATTGCACCTGTGAACAACAAACCTGTCTAACTCTTCAAAAGTGCCTTTATCTAAAAGCAACTCTATTCTCTCCCTCGCCGTTAATTTACCTGTTGCATGCTGCTTTTCTATCCTCTCTTTGCCGCCGCCTAAAAGCGCTTTTTCATTTCTTTCTTTTAATTCCTTTAATTTTTCTTCAAGAGTCATCCAATCCCCCTCTTAAAATTGTCTAAACCTTCCTTTAATCTATCAAAAAAAGGGAAATTTTACAATTTGTTAAAGGGGGAAACATAGAATATTTAAAGAAAAAGGGGGAATGAATCCCCCCGAAAAATTTTTATCTCCTGTAAAAAAGTTTGCCTGTAATAACCAAACTCAAAAACACAAAAAACCCGAAAACAATGCTACTTACCGCAATTTGCATAACTCCAGAAAGAATATGACCGCTTGTGCAACCTCCTGCCATCCTTGCGCCGAATATAAGGATAAACCCGCCGATAAATGAGTAAACAAGCCTTTTAGCCTTTGAACTGCCTTTATACTTCTCCCATCTCGGGTAAACACATTGAAAAGCAAATTCCTTTTTAAAAACAGAAAAAACAAATGCACAAACAAGAGCCCCTGCAAGAAAAACAACTTCCCAGTACCCGGGGGTCTGAATCTTCTGAAAGTAAGGGTTGGTTGTCGCCCCTACAATCTTATCCGCAAGGTAGGGAAAAGCGGTTGAAGCCCCTATCGGCCTGTTTTGAACAACTTTAAGAAAAATTATAGGGTTCAAAATGCCTAACATAATTCCTGAATAAAGCCACTTTTTATCTTTTTTGCCTTCAATTTTGTCAAGGTAAAAGGAAAGATAAATTAAGACAAGGCCAAAAACAAAAGCAAGAATGTAAAACAGAATCCCGTGATTCCCTAAAATGCTTTCAAGGGATACTTTGCCTAAATTGGGCCCTAAAACACCTTTAATTGAGGGCAATACAAGGGTGAAAACCAATCCACCGAAAAGCCCGCCTATCAATCCTACAATAGCGTCAACAGATCCCTCGCCAACCGAAATTGCAAGAGTTCCGGGGCAGTAGCCTAAAATTGCCATACCGATTCCAAAAAGAATGCCGCCTAAAACAACACCGCCTAAAACAAAGGGTTTAACATGGTAGCCTGCAAAACCGAACCCTATCTCAAAGGCAAGGATAATCATTCCAAACCCTATAGCGAAAGCCATTGCCTTTGCAACAGTTAAATCTTCAAGGGTTGCCATCCCGCTTATAGTTTCAAACCTGTTTAATTTCGCGTATATAATGGCAAACCCGAATAAAAACCCTAAAACAAAAATCTCCAACATATCCCCTCCCAAAAAACTTTTTGCTAATTCTACTTTACTCCTCTAACAAGCTTATTTCAACAAAAAATTTTTACAAAAAAATAAAGTTTAAGTATAATTAAATTGATTCTGGAGGGATTATGGAAGATTACAAATTTTTAATAGAGACAAAAGAAATTGTAAAAGGAAAACCTAAACAAGTAAGGTTAGGGTTAAAAAAACTCACTGTTTACTTCAACGGGGAGAAATACTTTGTTTTTGACTCACACTGCCCACACGCAAGAGCTGACTTAACAAAGGCAAAGTACCTTAAAAATGAAGTTCAATGCCACTGGCACGGTTATAGGTTTAACCTTGAAGACGGCAAGGGAAAGGGAAATAACTTTCAGTTAAAACTCTATAAGGTTAAAATAGAAGACGGAAAGATTTTTGTCAAAGAGAAAAAAGAAGAAGAACAGGAAAACCTGCTGTTCTTTCCCGAAGTAAAATTTAAGGGGGAAAAAGATGATAAGTGATTTAAGATGGATAGCGTGGGAAGTAACCCCGAGGTGCAACCTTTCATGTGTTCACTGCCGCTCATCCTCAACAATGCATTTGCCTGAGCCTATGGATACAGAACAGGCAATGGAGGTTTTAGATAAAATAGCCGCATTCTGCAAACCTGTTTTAGTGCTTTCAGGGGGAGAGCCTTTATTGAGAAAAGACCTGTACAAACTTGCACAGAGGGGAACGGATTTGGGATTTAGAATGTGCATAGCCACAAACGGCACGCTTATAAACGACGAGCATTGCGAAAAAATGAAAGAAACGGGAATAAAAATGGTATCCCTCTCTTTAGACGGAAGCACAGCCGAGGTGCATGACAATTTCAGAAACCACCAGGGCGCATTTGAAGGGATTTTAAGAGGGATTGAATACCTGAAAAAGCACAATATCCCATTTTTAATAAACTCTTCATTCACAAAAAGAAATATGCACGACATAGAAAACACATACAAACTTGCCAAAAAATTAGGGGCAACGGCATGGTATATGTTTATGATAGTGCCAACAGGCAGGGGGAAAGAGATAATGGAAGAGTTAATACCCCCTGAAGACTACGACAGAATACTTGAGTGGCACTATGAACTTGAGCAAAAGGAAAACGAAATACTGGTAAGGCCTACCTGTGCCCCCCACTACTACAGAATATTCATTGAAAAGAAACAAGAAGAGGGAAAAGCGGCAAAGAGAAGGGATTTAACCTTTTCAACAAAGGCAAACAAGGGCTGCGTTGCGGCACAAACAATATGCTTGATAAGAAGTGACGGAGAGGTGCTGCCCTGCTCATACTTCCCGGTATCAGGGGGAAACATATTCAAGCAATCCCTTGAAGAGATATGGAACGGAGAGTTATTCAGCGGGTTAAGGGATTTCTCAAATTACAAGGGAAGGTGCGGCGCATGCAAATACAAAGGGGTATGCGGCGGCTGCAGGGCAAGGGCATACGCTGTTTACGGAGACATATACGAAGAAGAACCATTCTGCACATACATCCCTGAAGGCTATTCAGGCGGCATAAAACCGTTTGATATATATT
>WFPG01000040.1 GCA_015487755.1 Acidobacteriota bacterium | reverse complement strand
CCATAATATAAAAGATTCCTTGCGCATTACTGATAAGGCTTTTATATTATCTAATGGAAGCATACTCAAGATTGGCACACCGGAGGAAATAGCGCGGGATGAGAAAATAAAAGAGATTTATTTAGGAAAGGACTTTAAGTTAGATTAATGGCTTTTATAGAGCAAAATTTAAAACAAAAACTTGACTTAAGGCTTTCCCAGAAACTTGCATTAACCCCCGCTTTGCAACAGGCGATTAAGCTCCTTCAATTAACCGTTCCCGAGTTACAACAGGAGATAAAAAAGGAATTGCTCGAAAACCCTTTGCTTGAAGAGGTGAGGGATTTTGAAGAATCGGAAGCTGATTTAAAAAAGAAAGAGGAAAAAAAAGACCTTTTGCATGAAAAAGACTTGAATATTGAAGACTTTTTCAGGGATTACTTTGATGACCAGTATGTGCCGAAAAACAGGAACAAAGAGTATTCAGACAATGATATAAATTATGAAAACTTTGTTTCAAAGAAGCAGTCTTTAACCGAATACCTTGAATGGCAGGCAGGGATAAACATTGAGGATGAAAACGTCTATAATGCGGTTTTAATGGTTATCCCTTATATAGATAGTAACGGTTATTTAAAAGTGCCTGAAGAATTAAAATATAAGTATTATCATGTTGTTGACTACCTTTCAGCTGAACTTGGATTGGATAAAGGGCTTATAGAAAAAGCGATAAAAGAAATTCAAAAGTTTGACCCTACAGGGGTTGGTGCTACTTCATTGGAAGAATGTTTGTGGCTTCAATGTGTTTACCTGGGGTTTGAAAATGATGAGATTTTAAAAAAAATGATTTATAACCACCTTGAAGATATAGCATCCAACCAGGTATCAAAGATAGCTTTGATATTGGGAATAAGTGAGGAAGATGTAAAAAATTATATAGATTTTATAAAAAAACTGGAACCTAAACCGGGAAGAAAGTATTCAAGCGAAGAAACACACTATATAATTCCGGATGTTATTGTATTTAAAGTAGATGACGAATACTATGTTGATTTAAATGAAGACGGAATTCCAGGTTTAAAGGTTAACAAACAATATGCGGAGATGTTGAAAAACAGGGACAAAATTGAGAAAGAGACGGAAACTTATATTAAAGAAAAATTAAAATCCGCTCTATGGCTGATTAAAAGTATTCATAACAGGCAGAAAACTATTTTAAAGGTAGCGAAGTCTATAGTAGAGAAGCAAAAAGATTTCTTTGATTTCGGAGTTGAGTATATGAAGCCGTTAACATTGAAGGATATAGCAGACGAATTAGGGGTTCACGAATCTACAGTGGCAAGGGTTGTGAAAAATAAATATATGCAGACGCCGAGAGGGGTCTTTGAGTTAAAATACTTTTTTTCAAGCAAGCTTTCCACATCATCCGGTATAGATGTGTCGGCTATGGCTGTTAAAGAAAAGATTAAAAAGATTATTGAAAACGAAAACAGGCAGAAACCGTATTCAGATTCCGAAATAGTAAAGATTTTGCGTTCTCAGGGGATAAAAATTGCGAGAAGGACTGTTGCAAAGTATAGGGAGGAATTAGGTATAGAATCTTCATCAAAAAGGAAAATTTATTATAGGAGGAATTATGAAAATTGAATTTGTAGGAAGAGGAATTGAAGTAACCGAGGCTTTAAAAAAGTTTACCGAAGACAAATTAAACAAATTATCAAGGTTTGTTGATAATATTCTTGATGTACAGGTTAGGCTTACCGTTGAAAAGCATAGGCATATAGCGGAAATAGTAATAAAAGCGGGACATGAAAAGGTTGTTGCGAAAGAAACAACCAACGATATGTACGCTTCCATAGGCGGGGCTCTTGATAAAATAGAGAAACAGTTAAAAAAGACAAAAGACAAATTTGTTTCAAAGAAGAAAAAATCTGTTATTAAAGAAGAAGGAAACTATACAATTAGTACTCCCCACGGTGAAGAAGTGGTTATTTCCCATAGAAGGGTTGAAAGCGTTAAGCCTTTAACCAAAGAGGAAGCCATAATGGAGATGGAAAACAGCAATGCCGATTTTATTGTGTTCAGGGATGCTGAGAATAAAGAGACTATGAGTGTTTTATACAAGAAAGACCATAAAAATTACCATTTAATAACACTTGAATAGAGGATTTTATGGGGAAAAGCAAGATTTGCTTAAGGGACTATGTAAAAGACGGGTGTGTTTTTGAACTTACTGAAAAAGAAAAAAACGAAGTTTTAAAAACTCTGGCTTTAAAATTAAAAGAATTGGGCTATGTAGAAGACGATAAGTCAGTTGATAGTGTTTACAACAAACTTACAGAAAGGGAAAAATTAGGAAGTACGGGAATAATTAAGCATATAGCCATTCCCCATTGTAAAACAGACGAGATAAACACGGATATGGTTATACTTGTAGGCTATTCTAAAACAGGTATTGATTTTGAGTCTCATGACGGAAAGCCTGTGCATATTATTTTTGCCGTATTTACCAAAAAGAACAAAGTTACCCTTCACCTTGGGGCGCTTGCGGCTATTTCAAGGCTTATAAGTAAGCATTCAATATCTTCAAAAATTGAAGATTTTCTCTCAAAGGAGAAATTAAAGGAGATAACCGAGGAATGTGAATATGAAATCTAAAATCCCGCTTATAAAACTTGTTTCTGTGGAAGACAGAAGTGTCTCTGAAAATATTACATTTGAGTTTGTGGCAGGCACTTCCCACATAGATGAAAAGGAATTGAATATTCCCTTGCAGTATCAATACCTTGAAAAAATTCTTTTGGGTAAGCAGACATGTGTTATTCCTGAAAGCCTTATAATTACCGAACAGGAAGGATTGGACAAACTTCTTTCTTATTCAAAACACAGAATCCATAAATTTTTTCATCTAATGGATGAGAGGAATGTATCCTGCCTTGTAGTTTGCAATAATGCCGAGGTTAGCAATGATATAAAGAAAAGGGCTGAGAAATTTTCTGTTCCTATTTTAAGGACGTCTCTTCCCTCAAGGGTTGTGATTTCAACTTTATTGGACAGAATCCATAATCTAACCGCAGAAACGAAAACTATTCACGGTACTATGATTGATGTTTTCGGTATGGGTGTTTTATTGTTAGGCAAAAGCGGAGTGGGCAAATCGGAGACTTCTCTTGAATTGATAGCGAGAGGACACAGGCTTGTAGCTGACGACCTTGTGAAACTATACAAAAACAGGGTGGGAAAGATTACCGCTACCTGTTATAACGAAAAGGCATTCGGTTTGATGGAATTAAGAGGAGTTGGTATAATAGACATAGATAAAATATACGGAGCATCGGCATTGAGGCCTATAAAAGACCTTGATGTGGTAATCAGGCTTATTAGTTGGGAAGAAGAGCAGGAATTAAAGAAATCAAATTCATATTCAAGGTTAGGTGAGAAAGACATTGAAGGTTTTGAAAATGTTTTAAAGGGAGGCAAGTTTTTGTCGGGAAAACCTCATGATTCTATTTTTGAAATATTCAATACAAAAATTTACTACCGTGAGGTACCTGTCGGCCCCGGAAGAAATATTGCAACTATAGTTGAAGTAATAGTAAAAAACTATTTAAGTCAGATAAACAGGCTATAGCCTGATGGGAGATAAAAGATGATCGGAATAATTGTTGTAACACACGGTAATCTCGCAGATATTTTAATTCGTACCTGTTTCAAAATTATAGGAAAACGGGAAAAAATTGAGTATCATTCTATTCAATGGGAAGATGATGCTGATATTGCGTTGAAATCTATTGAAAAAAAAGTAAAAAAGCTTGACGACGGAGACGGAGTTCTTGCTCTAACCGATATGTTCGGCGGAACGCCGACAAATTTAATGATTTCCCTTTCCAATAAGTATAACCTTGAAATTGTTACCGGTGTGAACCTTCCTATGTTGATAAAAGCCGCCACCATGCAATCCAAAGAGATAGACCTGGCGGAATTTGCCTCGAAAATTAAGAACCAGGGGCAGAGGAATATATACAGAGTTGCTGAAATTCTTTCTATGAAGAAGGGGAAGTAACATGATTGAAAAGAAATTAACTTTGAAAAATAAACTTGGATTGCATGCACGCGCTGCCGCAAAACTTGTGCAGGTTGCGGAACAATACAAGTCAGATATTAAGAT
>WFPG01000039.1 GCA_015487755.1 Acidobacteriota bacterium | reverse complement strand
GTCAAAAGAAGGCCTTCTGCCCTTTTTTACAGAGCCTGCAAGGGTAAAATTGGAAACTGCAAGAATAGAACCGCCTATATCTTTAACTGAAAGGTTCATCTTACCGTTTTCATCCTCAAATATTCTCAAATTAACTATTTTTTCTACATCATCCTTTTCAAATCCGACAAGGACAAGCAAACCTTTATCTATCTTTCCTATAACGGTTCCTTCAACCTTTACATTTGCACTTTCAACTCTTTGAATTAACGCCTTCATACTTCCTCAATAAAATACCATTCCAAGGTATGCAACTACCTCGTTAAAATCTCCAGTCACCACACCCGAATTTGTATATTCAATAACCTCGCCTTTTTCGGCTCCTTTTAATTTGGCAATATTCAGCATCAAATAAGCAGGGTAAATTCCGCACATTGAAATATTATAACTTTCAACAATGTTATACGCTTTTTCAAAATCTAAACTTTTTAAAGCCTCTATAACCATGCCGTCCTGTTTTTCGGCATACTCCGCAGGGACGTAGTGGCTCATATCGGAACTTGCAATAAATAACACTTCCCTATCCTTTGTTTTATCAAAAATATACTCGGAAAAATCTCTTAATATTTCCTTGTCTCCTAAACCTACCGAAACAGCAACCATTTTTACTTCAGGGTTTAACAATTTCAAAATAGGCAATTGAACCTCAAGAGAGTGCTCGTATAAATGCGCAGTCGCGTCCATTTTTGCATAGGAAAACTCGGCAATATCCCTGCTTAAGCCCAAATCAACATCTATTTCGCCGAATGGTGTCTCCCATGATGTATCGGGTGATACGGCGAGAGCCCATCCTAACCCCCTATGGTTTGGACAAAAAATAACTACTGTATCAGGGATATTTATAGAGCACAATGTTTTATAAGCGGTTTTTCCCGAATAAATGTAACCTGCATGGGGAGATATGGCACCTATTGCATTTATTTTAGGCTCCCTGCATTTGACGTCACTAAAAAAAGAATGTATTTCATTGGGATTTGCAGGATAGAAACTACCTGCATAAACCGCACGCCTCATCACCCCTCCTTCTGTAAAGAAAGTTTGTTATTCAAACAAACCTTCTGCATACTCCTGAGAGTTAAAGGGTATTAAATCGTCTTCTTTTTCGCCAACACCCACAAAAGCAACAGGGACATTCAACTGCCTTACAATAGGGATAATAACCCCGCCTTTTGCAGTGCCGTCAAGTTTGGTTAGTACAATATCGGTTATGCCCGTTATCTTCTGAAACTCTTTTGCCTGGCTTAAAGCGTTTTGCCCGTTTGTTGCGTCAAGTATTAAAACAACCCTGTGTGGGGCTTCAGGTATCACTTTTGAAATGACCCTTTTCATTTTTTCCAGTTGTTTCATAAGGTTTTCTTTTGTGTGAAGCCTTCCCGCAGTATCAATAATTACAACATCGGCATTTCTTGCAACACCTGCTTTAACTGCATCAAAGGCAACGGCTGAAGGGTCTGAACCCTCTTTATGCTTTACAATATCGCAACCTACCCTATCCGCCCAGATTTCAAGTTGTTCAATTGCCGCAGCCCTGAAAGTATCGGCAGCACCTAAAATTACTTTTTTTCCCTGCTCTTTAAACCTTTTTGCAAGTTTGCCTATTGTAGTCGTTTTTCCTACACCGTTTACACCTACAACAAGAATAACAAGGGGTTTTCTGTTATCTTCAAGAATATGACTTTCTTTTGAAACAGAAAGCATCTCAATAACTTTTTCCCTTAAAGCACGCATTACGGCTTCTAAATCCCCTACTTCTCTTCTTGATATTTTTTCAGTTACAGTATCCAGTAATTCTTGAGTAGCGTCTATACCCACATCCGCTTCAATCAGTAATTCTTCAAGGGTTTCTTCAATTGATTCGTCAATCTCTTTTTTCCCTAAAACAGCCGTGGCAAGCCCTTCCGCAATCTTACTGTGAGTTTTTTTCAATCCCTGTTTAAATTTACTTAAGAATCCCATTTAAAAAAATTCCTCCTCAACCTTTTCTATAATCTCTTCCGCATGTAAATCTGCATATCCCCTGAAAGAACGCCCCTCAAATATAATAAGCATTACCAGATTATCTTTCAATTTTTTTGCAAAAACAGAGTGCTTGTCATTGTATAAAAATATCTCTCTGCTTTCATTCCCGTTTATCTTTTTTGCCATTGTATGAACTATATGTGCTGCAAAAAGCCTTACATCGTCATCACTGATTCTGTCTTCATCAAATGAATAAAGGATTATTTCGCCTTCATCGTCAACCAGAGCCACTACAATTGCGTTTTTTATGTTACTTAAATATTCATTAAAAATTTCTTGAATTTTCATAAATCACCTCTAATCTTCTTCAGCCTGGATTAATTTTTTTAATTTTTCCATTTCACTTCTAATCTCTTCGGAAGGATAAAGAAGTGAAAGTTTTGCAAGAATTCTTTTAGCCTCGTCAAAATTATTTAACATATAATTTGCCTTTGCTTCAAGCAATAATAAGGCTTCATTGTTAGGAAACTGTTTTTCCGCCTTTTTAACGGCATTAAGACAATCCGCATACCTTCCTTTTTTGTAATATAGTTGTGCTAAAGGGGCATATACTCTATAAAAATCATCCTTTAAAGAAACAGCCTGCTCAAAAGCGGCAATTGCTTCATCGTATTTCTTTTGTTTTTCCTTTAATAATCCGATGTTAAAGTAAACAAAATGAGGGGTAGGATAAGTTTTATCGTTCAAAACCTCTCTATACTCTTTTAAAGCCATGTCGTATTTACCGAGTTCTGTGTATATAGCCCCCAGGGTATTGTGGATGTCCGTAAGTTGAGGATTTAATTTTAATGCTTTATTTAATGCATCAATAGCATCTTCATACTCTCCCATGGCACTTAAAGCAAGCCCTAACGCATTCCAGTATTGTGCATTATTCGGCTCTTTCTGGATAGCGCTTTGAAGAAAATTTACAGCCATTGAATACTCTTTCTTCTTCAGCAATAAAACCCCTTTTTGATAATCTACATAAGCATCTCTAAAATCAGGATTGTTTTGGAAAGAGGCGGCTTCAGGTTTTTTCTGAGCACATGAAATCATAATCAGCATAATACCTAAAAAAAGGATAAGTAATTTTTTCATTCTTTATCTCCCCTGTTCTTTTTATTTTTTTCGTTAAGGTTATCTGCTTTTTTTTCTTCAGAATGCTTTAAAAACTCATCAAATTCCCCTTTATTAAAAGCCTTTACAAATGCAGCAACTATCCTTCTATCATACCTGATTCCGGCAAAGTCCATTATCTTATCCCTTACAAACTCCGGCTCCATCGGATCCTGATACGGCCTTCTTGAGGTCATAGCATCAAAGGTATCTGCAACGGCAATAATCCTTGCAATTAACGGGATTTGCTCCCCTTTCAACCCTTCGGGATAACCGCTTCCGTCCCACTTTTCGTGATGGTATTTAACCCCTTTGTTTATCTCTTTTAACTCTTTGATAGGAGCAAGAATATTGTAGCCTATTACAGGGTGTTTTTTCATTTCTTCAAACTCTTCCGCAGTTAAAATTCCCGGCTTTCTTAAAATCTTATCGTCTATGCCTATCTTACCTATATCGTGCAATAACCCGGCAACTTTTATTCTTTCCAATTCTATTGCGTTTAACCCCAAATATTTGCCTATAATAACGGAAAACTTGGTTACTCTTTCCGAATGTCCCCTTGTATATTCGTCTTTTGCGTCTATTGCCGCCGCCAGTGCCGTTATTGTGGAAATAAACAGCCGCTTATTGTATCTGATAAGGGATTCAAGCCTTTTAATATACTTTTCAATCTCTTCAACTGTAAAGTTAATCCTTTTTGCAAGAACAGTAATTTCATTTGAACCTATTACATTTGCCCTTACACTAAAATTTCTTTTTGAGATTTTTTCAGTAACTTTTATTAAATCCTTTATCGGCTCATGAAATGAATTTGAAAGGAATATGCTTAAAATAGATGCAAATAATACCGCAAGCACCCCGAAGGTAATTGTCTGGGTTTTCATTTTTTTAACATACCTGTATGCAATATCACGAGGAATAAAGGTTATTACACTCATATCAAAGCCGGGCACAAGGCTTGAAGACGCTATAATATCCTTTCCTTGGAAGGTATCAAATACTATGTTGTCGGTTATATTGTTAAACTTTTTTATATCCAATTTGTCGCCGATAAAAGTAGGGTTATTTGCCCCGATAACACTTCCCTCTTTATCAACTATTAAAAAACTGTAGCCTTCGGGAAGTTTAACCTTTAAACTTTTGAAAACATTATCCATATTAACCGCTATTGCTATTACCCCTCTTTTTTCTCCCACATTTACAGGGTAAACAAAAAAGATATAGTACTTAAAGTACTGATTGAGAAAAATAGGCGGAGATTTTATCTCCCTGTTTTCATGAAGGCAGTTAATTATATACAGTTCAAGTTTTTCATCTAATGCTTTTTTTGTGTAAAAATCAGTGTTTAACGCAAAAGCCTTATGACCGTTAGTATCTTTAATCAGTATGTAATCTATCTCAGGAGCATGCTCAAGAAAGTCAATTAAAGTTTTTCTTTCGTCAAGCAGTGATATTATTTCAGGCAAACTTCTGTCAATAGAATTAAAAAGAATGGTTGTTTTTACGGATTCTACTTTGCTCTCCATTATCTTCATAAATTTTTCAGTCTGGGTTGCAATTAACCATGATATTGTAGTGTGTG
>WFPG01000038.1 GCA_015487755.1 Acidobacteriota bacterium | reverse complement strand
CTATAGTACAGGACGCAATTTCTTATTACAACGGGAGTTATTATATTTTTAAGAGAAGAATGGACAGGTATTAAAATAAGGTTTGATTTTCAGGTTTTATCAATTTGTTTTTTTTCTTGATTTTGAATAGGTTTTTCAATATAATTCTCTTTGCGTGTGGCGGTGTAGCTCAGGTGGTTAGAGCATGCGGCTCATATCCGCAGTGTCGGGGGTTCGAGTCCCTCCACCGCCACCATTTTTTTATGCCTTCCTAAAATTTTCCTATTAAGGTAAACTATAAGAGTAGCAAAGCGGGAGATAAGAGTGGTTTATCTTTTATTAAAAATGTTTTTAGCATATACAAGAAATTTAGATAGAGAAAAAGCCTTGAAAAAAGGGGAAAAATTAGGGCGCTTTGTGTGGAAATTAGGTTTGCGCAAGGGAGTAATTCTGAAAAACCTTGATATTGCGTTTCCTGAAAAAGATTTGGAATGGAAAAAAAATATTGGTAAAAAATTTTATGAGCATATGGGAAGGGTTATTATGGAATTCAGCAGGCTTCCGAATTATCTATGTACAAAGGAAATAAAAGACCTTGTTGTAATTGAAGAAGGCGAGCAACTTCTTGAAAAATATAGAAAAACAGGTGCTGTTTTAGTTTCGGGGCATTTAGGCAACTGGGAGATGATGGGAACAGGCATTGCTTCAAAGGGGTATAAAATCTCCGCACTTGCATATAAACAGAAGAATAAAAAGGTCAATGATTTACTGCACGAAATCAGGACTGCATGCTGTATAAATATGGTATATCACAGGGATTCGGTAAAGCCCTTAATTCGTGCTTTAAAAAACAATGAGTTTGCTATCTTTCTTGTTGACCAGAATACTGTTGAAGAGAGAGGGGTGTTTGTGGATTTTTTCGGCAAAAAGGCTTTAACTGTTGACTTTTCCGCAAAACTTGCAGTTAATTTTAACAAACCTGTATTGTTTTGCTACACAAGGTTTGACGAAGAAACAAAAATTTATAAGATGTTTGTTAGGGAAGTTAGGTGGGATAAAGGAAGTTCAGTGGAAGAAAGTGTATATAACCTTGTTCAGGCTTATACAAAAATGATAGAGCAGACAATCAGGGAATGCCCCTACCAGTTTTTATGGGGGCATAAAAGGTGGAAGACAAGGCCTGAAGGTGAGCCTCCGCTTTATTGATTTTACAGGTTTTGATAGTTAAAATTTAAAGTAGAAATAACCTTTATGGAGGCTTTTTATGGAAGCGAAAGTAAATGGGTGTATTTTAAGGCTTGTCAAAGGCGATATAACAAAGAGAAAGGTTGATGTGATAGTTAATGCCGCCAATAGGCAGTTACTCCCCGGCGGCGGGGTATGCGGGGCAATCCACAGGGCAGCGGGGCCTGAGCTTGCAAAAGAGTGTGCTGAAATTGGCTTTTGCGATACGGGAGAGGCTGTAATAACAAAGGGATACAGCCTGCCTGCAAAATTTGTAATTCATACTGTGGGGCCTGTTTATTCTGGAAGTGAGGAAGACCCAAAACTTTTGTCAAGCTGTTATGGAAATTCCCTTAAACTTGCGGTTAAAAACAGGCTTGACTCAATTGCTTTTCCCTCAATTTCAACAGGTATTTTCGGTTATCCGATTGAAAAAGCATCAAAGGTTGCGTTGTCAACAATTATTGATTTTCTTGAAAAAAGCGGCAAACCTTCTTTAGTAGAAATGGTTTTGTTTTCAAAAACTGATTTTGATGTTTATAAGAATACTCTTGAAGATTTGCTAAAAGACTGATTGTTTATTTAATAAAGTAAGCCATAATTTGAACAATGTTGTAGGCAAGTATTGTCGCTATTACATATCCGAAAAGCCCAACCAGAACAGAAGGGACTACAAGTTTTTCCCATTTTTTTGCCATTGCCATACCGCAGGCTGTTGTGGGCCCCCCAATATTTGCATTTGATGCTATTAAAATCTCCGGCAGAGGAATTTTAAAGAGATAGCCTGTTATGAGAATAAATATCAGGTGAATGAGTATTGTTC
>WFPG01000037.1 GCA_015487755.1 Acidobacteriota bacterium | reverse complement strand
CGGTTATAGATAACGGGAAAGAGGTTAAAAAGCATGTTATTGAGGTTAACTCTCCCCTTGTCTATCACGGATACTATTTTTATCAAAGCAATTATGACCCGAAAGACCCGAATTATTCAGGTATTTCAGTTGCGAAAGACCCGGGTGTTTACATAGTTTATCTCGGTTTTTTCATGTTAACAATAGGCGGAATTTTAAGGTTTTATTTTAAAATGTGAGGTGAATTATGATTACATTAATAGAGAATTTTTCAAGAATAAACACTTTTTTGTTTGCACTAATCTGGGTTTACTTTATCGCTTTTGTGATTTATTCGGTTAGCCTGTTTTCCCGTTCCAAAGGACTCTATACTTTTGGGAGAATAACCCTTTTTATAGGTTTTTTAATTAACGGCTATCTTATAATTCAAAGGTGGATGCAGGCAGGGAGGCCGCCTTTTAAAACATTTTACGAATCCCTTATCTTTGCCTCTTTCTGCATAATACTGGTATACCTTGTGATTGAACTTTTCAGAAAGGTAAAGATAGTTGGAGCGGCATCGATTCTAATGGCGTTAGGCACTCTCCTTTTTGCGGTGGTAAAGGTGGATGTTGAGATTATCAACCTTCCGCCTGCCCTTCAAAGCGGCTGGTTTATCCCCCATGTAGTTATTTACTTTGTAGGGTACGGTGCGCTTGCCGTTTCCTTTGCTACAGGGATTTTGTACCTGTTTTTCCCGGATAAAATTGAATTAAAAGACGATACCAGATGGTCTAACTTCCTAAGAAATGCCTTGGGTGGAGACGTTATTGATTTAGAAAATTTTACCCATCAATTAATAATAGTCGGGTTTACTTTTTTAAATTTAGGTCTTATTACAGGCTCTCTCTGGGCAAAATTTGCATGGGGTGATTATTGGTTCTGGGACCCCAAAGAAAACTGGTCTTTAATCACATGGCTAATATACATTAGTTATTTCCATTTAAGGTATGTTCGTGGATGGAGGGGGAGAAAGGCGGTAATTTTTGCTATAATAGGTTTTCTGGCGGTAGTATTTACCTATCTCGGAATGAGCGTACTGCCAACTGCAAGCATGTCCGAGCATGTTTATACGGGGAGTTAATGAAAAAAAATAAAAAGGAGCACAAAATTCCCGTAAGGGAAAAGCAAAAGGTTAAAACAAAAATCAAGTGTGCAATTTGCGGCAAAGAAGAAACCGTTCCCTTCGTCCCTAAAAGAGGGGTTGCCGTTTTATGCTGGGAGTGTTTTCAGGCAAAGAAAAACAGGGAAAAGAGAAATAAGGAGTTGATAAAGAGGGTTGCAGGAAAGTTTGAAATTGTATGCGAGAGGTGCGGTAAAGAAGAAATTGTTGATTATAAAAGGTTTTCAGCCCCTGTTAAACTTTGTGATAACTGCTATCTTGAATTAAAGGGAAATATCCCTCAAAAAAACAGAAAGAAAAGGTTAGGTGTTTTAACAAGGATTAAGTGTTGTAGGTGCGGAAAAGAAGAGTTTGTTAATTTTGTACCAGAAGATGAAAACACCGTACTTTGCTCTGATTGCTATAGATTGAAAGAGGAAAAAGAAGGGGGGAGTTAATCCCCCTTTTCCTTTAATTTAATAAACCCGTTTACCTTCATTATTGCTATAAATTTGCCTATCCTGTCATAGACAGGCTCAACCTTTTCCCCGAATTCTCTTTTCAAAAGTTTTGACAATTCAAAAACATCCTTTTGCCCGTCAATTTCATTCCATACAAAGGTTCCTACTTCGTCTAAATGTATTTTTACATACTTCTTTTTTACAATAGGTTCAAATATTTTTCTTCCTAACTTTGACTTAAAGCGAGGGGCAAGGATTGTAACCTTGCCCTCTTCGTTAATCTCTGATTTACAGAGTCTTTCAGGTATTAAATCTAATAAGTTTCTCTCTTTTCTTGTTTTCTTTTTAGCCATTGTTTTTCTTTGCCGCATTTATAGGAAGTTTAATCAAAATGTATGCAATAGGTAAGAATACCAGCAATCCGCCCCATGCTCCTAAAGGTTCGCCTAACGAAAAATTGGGTATGTGCAGTTTATCCCTGAATGCAACAATTGCTGCAATTCCCATACCCATTAAAGCCTCACCTGCAATCAAGCCTGAAGCAATGAGCGTGCCTGTGTTTACAAATGTTTCATTGCCTTTATCAAGCCCGTTCTTTTCCGCAAACTTATCTGCAAGTACCCTTATTATTCCGCCTACAAATATTGCAAATGTTGATTCAAGGGGAAGGTACATCCCTACAGCAATAAGCATTGGAGAAGGAGCGCCTATAAGTATCATGCCTATTGAAAAGCCTATACCCGTTATGACGAGAGGCCATGCCATTTGCCCGCCTACAATACCTTCCGCAAGCATTGCCATTAAGCCTGCTTGAGGCGCAGGAAGGTTAGGGCCGCCAATTCCCCCCGGTGTTGCGGTGTGGAGAACCTGCATTGGGAATACCATAACAAGGGATGCCGCAATAACACCTATAATGCAGGCAATTTCCATTTTCCACGGTGTACCCCCAATTATGTGTCCTACTTTTAAGTCCTGCATAATATCGCCCGCAACGCCTGAAGATGTGCAGACAACTGCCGCAACGCCTAAAACAGCGGCAATACCAGGGCCACCCTTAACACCGATGGTAACCATTATCAATGCTGCAACAATCAAGGTTGAAAGTGTTAACCCTGAAATCGGGTTGTTTGAGGAGCCTATAGTTCCAACAAGGAAGCCTGCAACTGCCGCAAACAAGAAGCCTGCAAGTGTCATAACCAGTGCGGCAACGATTGCCCCGATTACAGATTGGCAGAAAAAGTAGTAGATCATTGCAATAGGAATAACAAGAAGGAATATGGCAACTAAAGTGAATTTAAACGGTAAATCATGCTCCAGCCTTGGAATTTCTCCGCCTTCTTCTTCTATTTCTTCTTTAATTTTTGATAAATCTTTAAAGCCTCTTTTAATGCCTGTCCATAATGATTTCCTCATGCTATAAAGGGTGTAAAATGCGCCGACAAGCATTGCCCCGACTGCAAAAGGCCTTACAATTGAATTCCATATTGCCCCACTAATTACGGTTTCTGTAACGGTTACACCGTTAATCTGTTGTCCTATAAGGGCATTAAATTGCCCGCTAAACAAAAAGTTTAAAAGAGGGACAAACAAAAGCCATGCGAATACCCCGCCTGAAAATACAATTGCAGAGGGTTTATACCCGATTATGTACCCAACACCAAGCATTGCAGGGGATGCATTAGGTGATTTTAAAAGCATTCCCCCGCCGAACTTCTTTGACAAAATGGATTTTCCGTTTGTTGTAAGAAAGTTTATGGCAGAGGTTTTAAAGTGAACAAACTTTGAGAAACTGTCTTTAAAAAGCGCAAGCCCGCCTACAGGGTTTTTTATAAACTCTAAAAAAGCGGCAAACAGAATTGAGCCGAAAACATACTTTGCGCCGCTTGCCCCGCCCTGGCCTGCTTTAACAATCTCTGCACAGGCAACAGATTCGGGGAATGGCAAAGTCTTGTCCTCAACAAGCACTTTCCTTAAAAACGACACAAATAAAACACCTAAAACGCCGCCTAAAAGCATTAAAACTGTTGATTCAAAGTAATGCAGGTGATCCCACAAAGGCTTTCCCGTAGCAGGGTCTTTTGCAATCAAGAATGCAGGTATTGTAAATATTGCGCCTGCAACAAGAGCCTCTCCGACTGCCGCGGTTGTCCTGAAGATATTTTCTTCAAGAACCGAGCCTTTAAGCCCCTTCAATACAGCCATAGCCATAACTGCTGCAGGGAATGTGGCGGCAACTGTTAACCCGACTTTAAGTCCTAAGTAAGCGTTTGCGGCTCCTAAAATTACCGCAAAGATAGCGCCGAAGAATACTGCTCTGAAAGTAAATTCTTTTAAATCTGTCTTTTCGGGAACAAACGGTTTGTGTTCCAAAACAACCTCCTTATTTTATGGTATCAAGGAAACTTCCTTTCTTTATAAACCCGGCCTTTTTCGCTTCGTCAAGGAAAGTTGGAACATTTCCTGTGAATTTTAAATGCCCTAAAACCTTTCCGCTTTCGTCTTTCCCCGTTCTTTCAAAAACATATATGTGTTGCAGGTTATAACTCATGTCAGGCTTTAAGTCTAAAACCTCTGAAATAAAATTCACCTTTCTTGAGCCGTCCTCAAACCTTTTTGTATGAACAATTATGTTTATTGCCGAAGATATTTGCTCTCTTATTGCTTTTAATGGTAATTGTATCCCGCTTTGCAGTGTTGTATTTTCAAGCCTTGACAATGTGTCAAAGGGAGAGTTTGAGTGAATAGTTGACATTGAGCCGCCGTGCCCTGTATTCATTGCCTGCAATAAGTCAAATGCCTCTCCACCTCTAATTTCGCCAATTACAATTCTGTCAGGCCTCATTCTCAATGTGGAGTGGAGCAAGTCCCTTATTGTAACCTCTCCCCTGCCCTTTTTGTCTGCTGGCTTTGCTTCCATCCTTAAAATATGCTCTTTTTGAAGTTGAAGTTCCGCAGTATCCTCAATTACTATTATTCTCTCCCCGTCTGGAATAAGAGAGGATAAAACATTCAAGAGGGTTGTCTTACCGGAGCCTGTTCCCCCGGAAACAATTACATTCTGCTTCATTAAAATACAAAGTTCAATAAAGTCTATCGCATCCTGGGTAATTGCCCCGAAGTTTATCAAATCCTGTAAGGTTAAAGCCTTTTTAGAAAACTTCCTTATGGAAACATAGGTACCCGTTAAGGCACAGGGGGGGATAACAGCAGCCACACGGGAGCCGTCGTCAAGCCTTGCGTCTAACCTCGGGCTTACCTCGCTTACCTCTTTGCCTAAAGCCCTTGCAATGTTTTTTACCGCTGCCACAAGGGCCTTCTCGCTTGCAAATTTTCTATCAGTTTTTTCTATCTTTCCCTTTCTTTCAATGTATATTTTGTCATGTCCGTTAATCATAATTTCCGATATGGAGGCGTCTTCAAGAAAATCGTTAATGGGGGCTAAAAATGGCCTAACATAGGCAAAAGGGTCAAACTTAAACTCAACATCTTCCTCTTCTTTTTGAGGGGCATCTGTTTTAAAGTCTTCGCTTACAATTGTGATTACAAAATCCCCTATTTGAAAACTGTCGCCGAACGACAAATCGGCACTTCTGTCAATCTTTGCATTGTTAAACAAAATCCCGTTTGTGCTTTTTAAGTCTTCAATTGTAACCTTATCCCCTCTTACCATTACCCTTGCATGCCTTGAAGACACCTTGGGGCTGTTTAAACTAATCTCGTTTGATGAAACCCTTCCTATAAAAAAGATAGGCTGGTTTAACTCTTTAACCCATTCTTTGTTGTTTGAAAGGTCTTTAATTAAAACCTTAAATCCCATATACGCCCCCAAAACTTTAGATTATTTCCCTTTAAAATTTGCCTCCCTCTTTTCAAGGAATGCGCTTACGCCCTCTTTTGCGTCTTCTGTTGCAAAGCATAAACCGAAAAGGTTTGCTTCAAGTGCACATGCTTTTTCAAAAGGCATCTCTTTGCCTTCCATAATTGCCTTTTTACAGTAGTAAACCGCAATAGGTGAGTTTTTCTGAATATCTTTTATGGATTTTACCGCCTCTTCAACGAGATTCTCCTCAACAATCCTGTCAACAATGCCTAACTTCAAGGCTTCTTCAGCCTTAACCATCCTTCCGGTCATACAGATTTCAAGAGCCTTACTGTGCCCTATTAGCCTTGTAAGCCTCTGTGTGCCTGCATAACCGGGTATTAAGCCTAACATTACCTCAGGTTGGCCAACCTTCGCATTAGGGGAGGCATACCTGAATGTGCAGGACATTGCAAGTTCCAGCCCGCCACCTAAAGCAAAACCGTTTATTGCCGCTATTGAAGGAAATGGCAAATCCTCAATCTTTTTGAAAATTGACTGCCCCCATTCGCTCTGTTTTCTTGCCTCTTCAGGGGTTTTCCCTTTAAATTCAGAAATATCCGCCCCTGCGACAAAAGACTTGTCTCCAGCGCCAGTAATAATAAGTCCTAAAACATTTTCCTGAGATTTTATATAGTCAATTGCACTGTCAAGCTCACTTAAAACAGTGTGGTTAAGGGCATTTAAAACCTTCGGCCTGTTTATGGTTAAAACAAAAATCCCGTCTCTGTTTTCAAGCA
>WFPG01000036.1 GCA_015487755.1 Acidobacteriota bacterium | reverse complement strand
GACACATAAAACCTAAAACCCAGCACCCAACACCCAGCACCTTTTTACCTAAAACCCAACTCACCTAAAACCTTTTTTCTTTGCTATAATCAAATCAAAAGGATTAAGGCGGAGATAGATGAAAGAGTTGATTGTAAAAGACAAAAGGGCAAAGAGGAGAATTTCCTACGGGTATCTATGGGTTTATTCCAATGAGGTAAAGGATTTAAAGGATTTTGAAGAAGGGGAAATAGGGGTTTTAACCGACGAAAAGGGGGAATTCCTTGCAACCGCATACATAAACCCCCATTCCCTTATATGCGCAAGGATTCTTTCAAGGAAAAAGGTAAACCCAAATATTCAGTTTTTTGAAAACAAGTTGAGAAAGATTGTTGAGTATAAAAAAAATATTGTTGATTTAAACAACTCTCGAATTGTTTTTGCGGAAGGGGACGAATTACCCGGCTTTATTCTTGATTTTTACGGGGGAAAGGTTTTATCTGCACAGTTTAACACAAAAGGGGCGGAAAACCTTTCTGAAGCGTTTTTAAAAGCGGTTGAAATAGTTATTGGAAAATACCCTGTTGTTATAAAAAACCATTCTATTTTCAGGGAGAAGGAGAACCTTGAAATTGAGGTAAAGGCAAAGGGAGATGTCCCTGAAGAGGTTGAAATTGAGGAAAACGGAATAAAAATGGTTGTTCCCGTATTAAAAGGCCAGAAAACAGGTTATTACTTTGACCAGAGGGACAATAAAAAGAAGTTTTCCGAATTTGCAAAGGGAGAGGTGCTTGACCTTTTCTCTTACATCGGCGGGTTCGGGCTTCACGCGGCAAAGAATGCGAAAAAGGTTACCTTTGTTGACTCTTCCGAAACCGCTATTGAATACTGCAAAAAAAATATGAAATTAAACAACTTTGATAACGGGGAGTTTTACAGATTAGACGCATTCAAGGCTATTAAAATCTTTAAAGAGAACAAAAGGCAATTTGATTTAATCTCGGTTGACCCGCCTGCCTTTACAAAGTCAAGAAAGACACTTGACAGGGCTATAAAAGGATACGAAAACCTTAACAGAGAGGCTTTTTCACTATTGAAAAAAGACGGAATAGTTTTCACAATGAGTTGCTCAAGGCTTGTTGACATTCAAACCTTTGACAGAATTATTGAAAAAGCGGTAGTGTCCAGCGGGGTTAAGTTAAGGATTATAGGCAGGCTTTATCAGGCAAAAGACCACACTGTTTTGCCCTTTATGAAAGAAACAGAGTATTTGAAAGGGCTTATTTTAATGAGGGTAAGGTAATTTTAGGATAATAAGGAAGGTTATGAGAATTCTTGCAATTGACATCGGCGGGACAAACACAAAGGTAGGTATTTTTGAAAAGGGAAAAGGTTTTGCCTCTAACTATCCTATAATTCAGAAAACATCTTTTCCTCTAAAAGGTTTTTTAGAAAATATCTTCAAAACTCACTTAAAGGATATAGACAAAATAGGGATTAGCATTGCGGCAAATGTAAACGGTGAAGGAGTTGTTATAAACGCAACAAACCTTAAACTTCCGCAAAATTTTCCTTTAAAAAAATTTGTTGAAGAGAAAACAGATAGGGAATGCAAGGTTATAAACGACGGCACCGCTTCAGCATATGCCGTTCTTGGAATGGAAGAGTTTAAAAAATACTCAAACATTATCAGCGTTACATTAGGCACCGGGATAGGCGGGGGAATAATACTTAACCGCAAGGTTTTAACCTCAAAAACAGGGCTTGACAGCGAAATAGGGCATATTACCGTTGTAAAAAACGGGAAAAAATGCAATTGCGGAAATTACGGCTGTGTTGAGGCTTATTGCGGCGAAAAAGGTATTGTTGAAAGGTTTAACCGTTTATCTGAAAGAAAAATACAGTCAACTATTAAGTTGAAAAAAATACTTGACGAAGGAAATGAAACCGCAACAAAGATTACCGTTGAAACGGGAGAGTTTTTGGGACAGGCTTTTTCAATTATTACCAATATGTTAGGGATTGAACTCTTTGTTTTAGGCGGCGGGGTTTGCGGGCTCGGAATAACCCTAATTG
>WFPG01000035.1 GCA_015487755.1 Acidobacteriota bacterium | reverse complement strand
GTAAAAAGGGTTTTAGACACACATTTTTCTTCTAAAAAAGAAACTTCGCTTGCAGATAAATTAAAAGTTGCAAGGTTAAAAAAACATAAGGAAACAGTTGAAACTAAATCCAGACAGGCTTTTGTCTACATTGTTTTCCCCGTTAAAGACGGGCTTTCTGTTGAAGATTACGCAAAATTGGAAATTTTAACCTCAAACGCTTCCGATAAAATAGCCTTTCAAATTAGGGAAAAGGAAGGGCTTGCATATTCAATAGGCTGTTACTTAACCTATAAAGGCGGGCATTCTTTCTTTGTAGCATACTGCGGGACAGACCCCAAAAAGGCGGGTTATGTTTCCGATAAAATGGAAAAGATGGTAAGGGAGTTAATGCTCAAGCCTATAGAATTTAAACAAAAAGATTTAACTAAAATAAAAAACGGCATAGTGTTTTCAGGTATTCTAAAAACCCTTCCCAATGTAAACAAGTCGTTTTTTAATGCACTTTTTAAATTAACCGGACATATTGGATTTAACAAAAATCTACTTGACAAAGCCGTAAAAAAGGGGAAAATTAGTAGGTTATGTGGGAGCAGGTACTTAGATACGGATAATTATTTAAATATAATTTTAAAATAATAAGGGGTAATAGCCTATGGAACTTGAAAAAGATTATTTCTTTCAGCGCAAATATATAGAAAACATTGAGCAGTTAAATGATTTTAGCGGTTCTGTGCTGATTGTGTCCGAGTATAAGGGGAATGACGATGTTGTTATGTTTTTCAAGGAAAAGGGCTTTGAGGTAACCAATATTTCAAATCAGGACTTTATGTCCCTTGAAAAAGGGGGATACAATGTTATGGTTGCCGAAAACCTCTTTAACAAGGTAAAACTTGACAACTTGCCTGAATACCTTCAAAAAGCCGCTTCAATTATGGAAAAAGGCGGGCTTTTAATAACCTTTTTTCTTTCTGAAAAGGATTGTGAAAAAGAGGATGTTGAGTTTGTTAACAACAGGGATTTGGAAACTTCCTTTGACAGCCTTTTTAAAATTCAGCACATTAGAACAATGATGGACGGAACAAGGAAGGTAATTGCAGAGAAAAAATGAAGGTATTGATAAATACTCTTCACCCTGTTGATGTCTGGCATATTCCTGAAAAATACGCTTTCAAACTAAAAAAAGACTTTCCCGAAATAGAGGTTGTTTACCTTAAATCAAAAGAAAACCTTTTAAAAGAGATTGAGGATACAGATATATATTTCGGCTGGTATCCTGGAAGAGAGGCTTTAAATCACGCTAAAAAATTAAAGTGGCTTCATACCCCTCAGATAGGGGTGGGCAGGTTTTTGTCAATTGAGGGCTTTATTAATAAAGTGTTGCTTACAAATGCAAGGCCTGTTGACAGGAGGCAGATAGGTGAGTTTGCAGTATCCCTCTTTTTAGGCTTGCATTTCGGCCACAACTTAATTGTAAAAAATTACCTTGAAAAGAGATGGGCAAGGAAAGAGATAGGGGATTTCTTTTTAAGCAAAAAGAGAAAGCCTTTAAAAGAAATGACTGCCGTTGTTTTAGGTTACGGAGGGATAGGTAAGGCCATTGCGGAAATACTGAATAACCTTGTTAAAGAGGTAATTATTGTTAAAAGAAGAAAAGAAAACCTACCCTTTAAGGTTTACACCTTAAAAGAATGGAAAGAGTATTTGCCTTTCGCAGACGCAATCTTTATCGCTATTCCCGCCGATGACACTTCAAAGCATTTTATAGATATGGAAAAGATTGAAACTTTTAAGAATTCCCCTTACATTGTAAATGTAGGCAGAGGGAAGGTGGTGAATGAAAAGGATATTGCAAAAGGGTTGAAAGAGGGTAAAATCGGCGGATATGCCACCGATGTTTGCGAAAAAGAGCCTCCTGAAGAGGATTTTCCCCTCTGGGGGTTTGACAATGTCATTGTTGCCCCTCACATTTCCGCTTTAGAGCCTGATTTTTGGGACAAGCATTTTGACTTTTTTGAGGAAAACTTAAAAAGGTTTTTAAAGGGGGAGAAATTAGAGAGCCTTGTAAATGATTAATGTTTCTTACCTCAATTCTTACAAGAATATTCCAAAAAGAAAGAATTCATTTTTAAAGGTATTGGCGAGGATTTACTTTTTCTTTTTCAGGTGGAAAACACAAGGGGAAATTCCCGATGTTAAAAAGGGAATTGTCCTTGTTGCCCCTCACACCTCAAACTGGGATTTTGTCCACCTTTTGTTTTTCTCTTTTCTCATTGAGGTTAAAGTAAGTTGGTTCGGGAAGCATACAATTTTCAGGAAACCCTTTGACAGATTGTTCAGATACTTTGGCGGAGTTCCCGTTGACAGGTCAAAACACCACAGTTTTGTTGAAAAGATGGTTAAAGAGTTTCAAAAAAGGGATAAATTTATACTTGCTCTATCCCCTGAAGGGACGAGAAACCCAGTGAAGAATTGGAAAAGCGGTTTTTACTTTATTGCTAAAAGGTTAAATATACCTGTTGTCTTGTTGGGGCTGGATTACAAAGATAAAACCATAAACTTTCTTCCCCCTATTTATTTTGACGAGAATATTTCAAAGGAAGAGGCTATTGAAAAGGTTAAAAACCTATTTTCTAAATTTAATGCAAAGTATCCCGAGAAGTTTGTCTATTAAAGGTTAAAGTACCCACTGCATTCATTTTCCCATTCTTTTGCCAATTCATAGTATTCTTCGGGGATAATTATCCCTTCCATCTTTTTCAGTGTTTCTTTGTTTTTTTTCAGGTAATTTATAAGGAAAATCAATTCACCTTCAAGCTTTATTGCGGAAAAAAAGTAGAAGTTTTTCAGTTTCTTTTCCCTTTTTCTCTCTTTTTCAAGCTTTTTTGCCTTTAAATCAAAGTACTGCAATGCAAAGTCTTCCCCGTTTTTTATAACAAATTCTCTCTCTTTTTCAGAAAGCCTCTGCACAATTTCGTCAATTATTTTGTAAAGGTTATCTG
>WFPG01000034.1 GCA_015487755.1 Acidobacteriota bacterium | reverse complement strand
TTCAATATTCTTTTTAAGCATTGACCTGCTTCCTAAAATTGACCCGCCCGCAATTTCAATTATTACGACCTACCCCGGTGCAAGTGCTACAGATGTTGAAAACGATGTTACAAAGATACTTGAAGATAAGTTAAGTTCGGTTAACAACCTTGACAAATTGATATCCGTATCAAGGGACAATATTTCAACCGTTACATGCAAATTTAATTGGGGAACAAACCTTGATGTTGCGGCAAACGACATAAGGGACAAGATTGACCTTGCCATGAAAGAGTTGCCGAAAGACATTGACAGGCCTATGATTTTTAAGTTTAACTCTGCAATGGCGCCTGTTTTAATTCTTTCGGTAAACGCAAAAGAAAGTTACCCTCAACTTGCAAGGCTTGCAAAGGATGTAATTGCGGACAATTTAAAGAAAGTGCCTGGTGTCGGAACGGTTGTTATTGAAGGAGAAAGGGACAGGCAGATAAATGTATTCTTTGACCCTCAAAAACTTGCAACCTACCACCTTACAACATTACAGGTAATTGAGGCAATTAAAAAACAGAACATAGATTTGCCGTTAGGCTCTATAAAAACCGGAATAAGCGAGTATATGCTTAGAATTCCCGCAAGGTTTAAATCGGCAAAAGAATTAGCCGAAATGCCTGTTACAGTTTTCAACAACAGGGTAATCTTCCTTAAAGACATTGCAAAGGTTGAAGACGGAATGGAAGAAGAAATAGGCTACGGCATGTCTTTAGGCAAACCTTCCCTTGTTATGTATGTTCAGAAACAATCGGGGGCAAACACCGTTGATGTGGTTGACAGGGCTGAAAAGAAGTTGAATGAAATAAGGCAGATGCTCCCCGCCGATGTTCAAATCACCGAAATTATAAACACAAGGGACTCTATCGTTAAAATGATAGACAACCTGAAACAGAGTTTATTTTTAGGCGGTTTAATCGTTATCCTTATCACCTATCTCTTTTTAAGGAGTTTCAGGACTTCTTTAATCGTTTCCCTTACAATACCCTTTTCATTGATTATAGGTTTTATAGGCATGTACCTTTTAGGGTACACAATAAATGTTATTTCCCTTATGTCTTTGATTATTGCAATTGGAATGGTGGTAGATAATGCCATTGTGGTAACGGAGAATATTACCAAAAAACTTGAAAAAGGGGAGCAGTTCAGGAAGAAAGCGGCAATAAGCGGGGCGTCCGAAATGGGGCTTGCAATTACAGCCTCAACCTTAACCACGGTGGTCGTATTCCTTCCTATGATTTTCGCAACAGGCATAACAAAAATCATTTTCGGGCAATTGGCCGTGCTTGTCACAATTACACTTTTAGGCTCTTTGTTTACGGCTCTAACTCTTGCCCCTATGCTTGCGTCAAAGTGGATGAGCGCAAAAGGGAAATTCTCCCACTCAAAACTGTTTACAAAAACCGAAAACATTTACCAGTCAATTGAAAACTTCTACAAAAAACTTTTAGGCAAAGCGGTAGATAACCCTAAAAAAACCGTCGGTTTAATGTTCGGGATATTCTTTCTTTTGATTTTCTTGGTGCCTTTAATCGGGACGGAGTTTCTCCCTGAATCCGACAACGGAGAGATAAACATTGAAATCAGGATGAATGAAAGGGTAAGGCTTGAAGAAGGAAAAAGAATGGTAAAAAAGGTTGCCGAACTTTACGACAAACTTGTCCCGGAAAAGAGGACATACTACGCCTTTGTAGGAAGGACTAAAAAGGGTGTAGGCAATGTTTTAGGGTATGAAGAAGGGAATTACATAATTCAATCAGGGGCAAAGTTGGTTGACAAAGAAAAGAGAAAGAGAAGCGCAAAAGAGGTTGCAAACGCATTGAGAAAAGAACTGGAAAAAATCCCCGGCATTGAGAAACTTTCCGTATCGGCAATGAGCGCATACCAGAAAATATTCTTTTCAGGAGGCGGAAAGCCAATTTCCCTTGAGATTTACGGGGACAATTTAAGCAAATTAAGGGAAATAGGAAACAAGGTGAAAAAAGAGTTTGAAAAAATCCCGGGGGTTGTTGATGTAACCGTATCACTTGAAAAACCGAGACAGGAAGTATGGGTTAAGATTGACAGGGTTAAACTTGCAAAAGCGGGGCTAACCCCTGCCGATATTGCATTTATTTTCAGAACATCCTTTTACGGCAATGCCGCCTCAAAATTCAGAGACGGCTCAAAAGACTTTGACATATTTGTAAGGCTACAGAATAAATACAGAACAGGTATGGAAGATTTGGAAAAGATAAAAATACCTTTAAAAAACGGGAAAACAATTTCCCTTTCAGACCTTGTTGAATTTGAGCAAAATTTAGGCCCTGTAAAGATTGAAAGAATAGACAGGGAAAGGGTTGTCAAGGTTGAAGCGGGAACATTCGGAATAACATTGGGGGAAGCGACAAAAAAAATAAAAGAAGCATTGAAAAAGATAACCTTCCCGCCGGGATACCACTACAAATTCGGCGGTGATGTTGAAGAGCAGAGAAAGGCTTTTAAAACACTTACCTTGCTTTTAATTTTAGGCATTTTGCTTGTTTACATGGTAATGGCGTCTCAATTTGAGTCTTTGAGACAGCCCTTTTACATTATGTTTTCAGTACCCTTTGCATTTACGGGGGTAATTGCCGCATTTATACTCACAAATACCCCATTGTCCCTTATATCCTTTATAGGGGTTGTAATGCTTATGGGTATTGTTGTTAACAACGCCATTGTTCTCGTTGACTATGTAAACCTTTTAAGGGCAAGGGGGCTTGAACTTAAAGAAGCGATAAAAGAGGCCGGAAAATCAAGGTTAAGGCCTGTTTTAATGACAACATTAACCACAATCGGCGGAACAATACCTATGGCATTAAGCAGAGGTGAGGGAAGCGAGATGTGGAATGAACTGGGGATTACCCTAATAGGCGGCCTTTCTGTTTCAACCTTGATTACTTTGATAATAGTGCCTACAATTTACTACCTTTTTGAGAGAAGGAAAGAGGTGAGAAATGGATAAACTAATGCTTATCGCTTTTTACAACAATATACTTGAAGACGAAGTGAACAACCTGTTAAAACAGCACAAAATAGAAGGATTCAGCATAATTGAGAATGTAAAGGGGAAGGGGAAAACTTCAGGCTACCACCTTGGAGACAGCGTTTTTCCTGATATAAATAACGGGCTTTATGTAGTTGATACCGAAGATAAAATCAATTTACTGAAAGAAGGTTTGAAAGGGTTAAAAGAAAAATTCCCTCAAGAGGGAATGAAAATCTTTATACTCCCCGTAATTGAAAGCATTTGAAAAAAGCCCCTCTTTTGAGGGGTTTTATTTTATTGTTTCAACCTTTTCCGTTTCAAGGGGCTTTAACAACAGCCCGTCATAAGGGCAATAGATAAAATCCGTATTCCTAAAAATGTGTCCAAGCGGGCAAATTTTGTCGCATTTGTGGGTAGTAAACTTAATATACTCAATTTCAGAAAGGGGAACATCAAGGTCTCTTCCTTTTCCGTCGTTAAACCTGAACTTCAGGTTTTCAATCTTTTTAACCTTCTCCGCCCCTGTTCTAATTTTTACAAGAAAAACACCCTTTTTAGCATTCTTTATCTCAATCAAATCATTGAAAGATACATCAACATAAAAACCGTCTTTGTCCGTGTACCAGAACCTGTCAGGCTCGGCACCGCCCCTTACTTCAAGTTTTTTAACCTTGTAAACCTCGCCGTTTTTCAACTTAATTGTAATGGTATTATGAGAAGTTTTGGCGAAACAAACAAAATTTAAGAATACAAAACTAATTAAAATAAAAGCCTTTCGCAACATACTCCACCTTCCCGGAAATAAAAACAGTTTCATTATTAACCTTCACCTTTAATGGAATTTTTGACATAGGGTGAAAAACGCATTCTTTAACGCCGTACCCCACACAAAATGCGGCACAGGCTGAACCGCATGCAAGGGTAAAATCTTCCACCCCTCTCTCATAGGTTGTGATTTCAACTTCCTTTTCATTTAACCTTCTGAAAAAAGAGATATTTGCCCCGTTTTCAAATTCCTTTGAATTTCTCAATTTTTCTGCTAACCTTTTTTCAGGCTCAATCCCTTCAATAAAAAAATGCGGGTTCCCGATGTCAACAAATAAGCCTTTTACTCCTTCAACAATTTTAATCTCTTTTGAGTTAAGTTTTAAAGCAAAAGATATTTCGGCAGGCTCAAAACTTACAATGCTTACACCTACTCCGTTTAAGGAAAAATTATCAGGGACAAAATCAAGGCTTTTTTTTAGATATGCAAGGCATAAACTTCCGTTAACACAGAAACTCTCGCTTCCGTCAGGGTCAAAATGCCTTATTTCCCCTTTTTTAAAAACATAAAAGATGCCGTCTGCCCCTATACCCAGATTTCTATGGCAGATTTTTTCAATAAAATTCTTGTTTAAATTTGTTTCAAGGTTTTCGTTTTCAACCTCGGTTAAGATTAAGAAATCGTTGCCCGAAGAGTGCAGTTTGTGAAACTTTACTGCCATTTTTCCCTTTTGTATCCTTTTTTGGAGAATGAGAAAACGGTGTCTTTGATGTCAATGTTTGTTTTAACATTGTTAATAAAAACGGTTGTAGTTGTGCCGTTTTTCTCTTCAATATAGATTTTTTTAAAGAGATAGGTGTCAGGGTCAAGCCACATTTCAACAATTTTAAACCTTTTTTTCACCCTTCTCTTTTTCGGGAAAAAAATCAGGTATATGTCATTTGCCTTTGTCTCAAGTTTTTTGATAATAAAGTATTT
>WFPG01000033.1 GCA_015487755.1 Acidobacteriota bacterium | reverse complement strand
GCAATTCAATTGCTCCGCAACCTGTTCCGTAGGCAAGCACCCATATAGAGTGCTTTCTTGCCCAGTTGGCTATATATTCCCATACTCCGGGATTATCTGTACACATATCTCACCTCACCATCTCTATTACAAGGGCGATTAGCCCGATTAAAGTCGGATACTTCCACATAAAGTCAACCGCCTGCTCAACTTTGAAACGGGAATAAACCGAAGTTACAAACAGCACCGAGATAAACATCACAAAGGTTTTTGCAATTAATATAAGGAGGTTTGCTGCCCCTCCCATAAAAAGGTCAACCCATAAAGTGAGTTTCAAAAAGCCGAAAATACCCCTTGTTGACATCATCAAAGCAAGGTATTTTCCGCCGAATTCAGTTGCGGGGCCGCTTGCAACTTCTTGAGGAGCACCCGGGATATCAAAGGGACTTGCCCCCATCATTCCCCAGAAGGAAAAGAGAGAGGCAATAAAAGCAAGGGGAAGTTTAAACATCGCCCAGTTTGATATTCCCCCTGCCTGCAATTCCATAATCTTGTTTATTGAAGCAGTGTTGTAATGAGCCATTAAAACAATAATTGCTATAAAATAGGGTATTTCAAGCCCGATTAACCTTGTTAATCCTCTTGTTACACCCATTACGCCGAAGGGCACTCCCCCCTGGCCTACACCTAACGCCATACCTAAAGCACCTAACACCATAAGATAGGTAACAAGTATTAAATCCCCTTCAAAGGAAAAGCCGTGAAGCCATTTTCCGCCTGAAAGTATAGGCACAAAGTAAAGGCATGTAACTACACCGGTTACCATAATCATTGGGCCTAAGTGAAACATAACCCCGTGAGAGCCGGCTTCCCTTTTTCTGTACAACTTAAAAACATCTATCAAGTTCTGCAAAACGGGAGGGCCCCACCTTCTATGGATTCTACCTATTATGTTTCTTGCAATACCCATATAAAGCATTCCCACAATAAAAGCAACAAAGGGGTACGCAATCAAATCCAGTATTCTCATTCCGGTACTCATCTCTTATCTCCCCAAAAACATTATTATTGCAACAAGGGTTAATACTGCGTAAAGCATATAAATCTGTCCGTCCCCATTGAAAAGGATATCCTTTAAAACCGAGGCTATGCCGTTAACCTGCTCTGCAAACTTTTCATAGAATGTTGTTATATGCCTTCTCAAACTTGCCCCAACCCACGGAATTCTGTGCAACTCTGCCCCAATTCCGTAACCGTAATGAAGAGGGGTTTCTTCTGTCGGTGTTTCGGCGGCATAGTATATGTCAAGCCTGTGCAATTTCTTTGACTTGGGGAAAAACAGGGTGTACCAGATTAAAACAACCACAAATATTACCCCTAAAACATTTATAACCGTAAAGCCGTTAAAGCCGCCTAACGCAGCAGAAAGAGTGTACATATTTGTTGAGTTAAACGCCGCATTGAAGCCTAAAGCAGCCACCGCTTTGCTTATATATGGCACCAGCAATCCAGGAAGCATGCCGAATACCATTAAAGCAAGCATTAACGGCACCTGAGCAACCCACAAAAATGCAGGAACTTCTTTCACTTCCATTAAATCCGGTGAGGAAGGGTGCCCCAGAAAAATGCCGTAAATCAATTTATAGCAGTAAAGAAAAGCCGCTGTTGAAGAAACTATCATCGCGACAAGCAGGAAGTAATTATGCGACTTTAAAAGAGACATATAGATTACCCACTTTGAAGCAAAACCGCCGAATGGGGGCATTCCAGCCAAGCCTATAATTCCGAACAGTACGGCAAGGAATGAAAGCGGCATTCTTGTAATTAAAGCGCCTAATTCGGAAAATCTATCTTTGCCCGTCCTGTAGATAACGCCTGCAACAGTAATAAAGAGTAAAAGTTTCATAATTGTATGCATAACGGCGTGGTATAATCCACCTGCTATTCCCAAAGCAGTGCCCAAACTCATAGCGGTAACAATATAACCAACCTGTGCGATTGAAGAGTAAGCAAGAAGCCTTTTAACCTCATCCTGAACAATTGCCCTGAATGTGGCAAATATAGAGGTTATCACTCCAAGCCACGCTATAACATAACCGACAGTCGGCGTATCTTTTATAGAAGAAATACCTTTTAAATTTGCAAAGCCTACTATTGTCGCAAAGAATAGCAGAAAACCGTAAACACCCATTTTGGAGAGAGTGCCCGAGAAAAACCCCGTAAAAGAATCTTCACTCTCTGTGTATGCGTCAGGCGCCCAGACATGCAAAGGCATTGTAGCCATTTTAACTAAAAAGCCTATTGCAAAGAGTATTGAAACAAACAACACCTTTGTATTCGGCATTAAAGCAATTGCCGTTGCCACCTTATCAAATTGCATTGAGCCTGCGGCGGCGTAAACAAAAAACATTGCGGTAAGCATAGCGTATGCGCCTGCAACATTGAAGACAATGTAGGTAAGTCCCGTTTTTCTGGGATTTTTAGCATTCATAATCACCAGAAAATAAGAAGACCATGTCATCATTTCCCAGAATATAAAGAATGACATTAAATCCCTTGAGTACACAATGCCTAAAAGTGAGCCTGCAACTATGTTGAAAAAAAGATAAAAGGTATCGTGATAATCCTTATCTTTTACAAGGGCAAATGCCGTAAAAGCAATAAACAGATAAGACAATGCTATCAAAATTGCAAAGAAGGAAGTTAACGCATTTGTCCCGAAACTTAAACTGCCGAATGCATAGGGAAGTTTAAAACTATAAGAGTAAGAGATAACCTTATCAAAAGGCATTCTGAAAACAAGATAACAAACAGCAATAACCGAACCTAAAGTAAGCCCTTCCCTCGCAGGCTTGACAACCTTGCCTAAAAAGTAAGCAAGAATACCCGCCAAAATCGGTATTAAAATTACATTGTTAGGCCCAATCATAACGCACCTCCGTTAGAGCCTAACATTGCGGCTATATAGGTTGAACGATTCATAACATCCATTGCAGCCCCCTTCAAGTAAGGCATTAAATATCCCGAAAAAAGCCCTATTCCTATAATTGCAAACACCAGCACAACAAGGGGCACAAGTGAAAGCACGGGAAACGCCTTTTTCTCTATCCTTGTCGGTTCAGGCTCTTTAAACATAACCTGAAGAACCCTGAAATAGTAAACACCCTCTATTACGCTTGCGGCAAGTATAAGCATAATTAACACAATATGCTCAGTCTTTGCGGCAGCCATTAAAATCAGCATTTTACTCACAAAGCCGTTTAAAGGGGGAAAGCCCATAACACCTAATGCGGCAATACCGAACACTCCTGCCACAAAGGGGTATTTCTTTCCTATACCCTTTAAATCTTCCATAGTGCTTCCGCCTGCCGCTTTTGCAAGAAGTCCCACGCTTAAAAACAGTGTCGCTTTCAAAACAGCGTGGTTAACAAAATGGAAAATCGCTCCCTGCATAGCGTCCGCGGTTCCAATTCCAACCGCAAAGAGTATTACCCCTATTTGCCCCAAAGAGGAATACCCGAGCATTCTTTTTACATCATTTTGCCTTAAAGCGGAGAGTTCTGAAACAATTACAGTCAACACGCCGAAAACAAGAAGCAGTTTAATAAATACTGATTTGGCAGCAACTGTAAAAAGAAACCTTACCATTGCATAAAGCCCCGCCTTAACCGTTACCGCAGAAAACAAAGCGGCAACAGGTGCGGGAGCACCCTGATAAACATCAGGCGCCCATGCGTTTAAAGGAAACATTTCAGATTCTATGCCGAACCCTATAAAAAGAAAAGATACTGCAAGAAAAGCAACCTTTGGGTTCATTTGAGAGAACCTGTTTGCAATATCCGCAAGGTTTAAAGTGCCTAATTGATTGTAGATTAAAGCAATGCCTAAAAGAAGAAGCGTTGAAGATATTGAGCCTACAAGTAGAAACTTAATCCCTGCTTCGCTTCCTTTTCTATCTTTCTTTATAGCGGTCAAAGCATAGGAAGAGATACTTGTAATCTCAAGAAAAACAAACATATTGAAGATATCCCCTGTAAGTACAATTCCTGTTGACCCCATCACCACAAGAAGGATAAGCATTGCAAACTTTTCCTGTGTCTCAGTGGTATTGTCTTTTAAAAGGTAAAGTGAAACCAGAAACCCCATAGTGGAAATCAAGCAAGCAAGAAATATTGAAAACGGGGTTATTGCAAGGTTTATCCCGAAAGGCGGCTTATACCCTGCAACAATTACCCTGATAGGCTTTACCATAACTTTAGGCAGAAAATAAAAACCTGTTAGCATATTAAAAAGCAGGGTTAAACTCATTGCGTAAAGGCCTGCTTTTTTATGGATATAGCCTAACAGGGGGATAAGAAACGCAATAAATAGCGGAACAGCAATCATCAAAATAGGACTAAACCAACTCACACCTACCCCCTCATCTTCTTTATCTTAGACACATTGAGAGTTCCGTAATGTTCGTAAACCCTGATAACAATAGAAAGCCCCAATGCAAGAACGGCAACACCTATAACAATGGCTGTAAGCACAAGTGCCTGAGGCACAGGGTCAACCATCTGTTGAGGCGTTAACCCCGGTTTTGAAAATATCGGAGCGGTCTTCCCGTTTAAATAGCCGATAACTATGAAAAATAGGTTTACTCCAGTATCCACAATTCCCAACGAAATAAGAATTTTTATTAAATTCTTTTTTGTGAGAGCCCCGAAAAACCCTATCACCATCAATATTAAAACGCCTGTAAGGACTATATAATGCGTATTTGTCAGCAACTCTCTCATTCCACTACCCCCATCATATTGTCAAGCAATCCTGTTAATTCGGAGCCCACCTTAAAGCCTACCGCTATATAAATAATGGGAATAACACCTGAACTGAAAAGCTCTCCCACTTTGCCTAAAGGCAGGAAGTTTGCAAGGAAACTGCCAAGCAAGAACAAACCGAACAATCCGATAGTAACAAAGGTAAGCCCGGCAACACTTTCAGTCCATTTTACATACTTGTGCTCAACTTTATACCTTTCAAATGTAAGCAACATCAACAAAAACCCTGAAGCAACAACCGTGCCTCCCTGGAAACCGCCGCCTGGAGACAGATGCCCGTGAATAAAGATATAAGCACCGAAAAGGATAATTATGGAGAGCAAAGGCTTAGAACCGAATTTAAGCATTGCATTTGCAGGGATTCTTTTCCTTTTGATTTTTCTCCTTCCAGATAAAATAGCCCCAAGCCCGGTCGCCGCAAGGAACAAAACGGTAACCTCGCCCAATGTATCAAACCCTCTGTAGTTAACAACAATTGAGGTTACAACATTTGCCGACTGGGTATCTTTAATATCATTTTCAAGGTAATATTTGGCAACGCCTTTTACTTTGTTTAAATCAAGCAAGCCGAACACACCAAACATTTGAAACGCAAGATAGCAAAGCAATAAAAATACAAATATATTTTTAACCCTCAACCTTTTTTTCAATCCCGGTTTTTTCATCTTACTGCTCCTCTTCTCTCTCAAATCTCTCTGTCTTCCTTAGAGCGATTAAAAACACAAAGGTTGACAAACCCGCACCTATTGCCGCTTCAGTCATCGCCACATCAGGAGCCTGAAGAATTAAAAACAGAACGCTTGCCATAAGGGAAACTGTTGAACTTGCTATTACCGAAGACAGAAGGTCATTTGTTTTTATAGCAAAATAAGCAGCCACAACCATAAGGACTACACACAAAAATGTAATACCGCCTAATATCAACATTTTACTTCTCCTCTTCTTCTAAATACTCTTTGCATTCATTACACACAAGAGTGTAAGGTTTCACTCCGCTTCTCAAAGAAGCCCTTGCAAGCACCGAAGAAGAAAGAGGGTTTGTCAAAAGTATGAAAAGCGTTAAAAGGAAGCACTTAATCCACCAGTCTGGATGCAAAAAACCAATTCCCATAATGGTGCACATAGCACCTAAAGTGCTTGCTTTCGTCCCTGCCTGAAGCCTGTTATACAAATCAGGCATTCTAATTATTCCGAGGGAGGAAACAACAAGAAAAAAACATCCAATTGAAAGCAAAATATATCCGAATATATTCAACACAGTATGCAACATCACATACCTCCCTCTAAATACCTGCCGATAACGACAGTACCGACAAATCCGATTAAGGCATAAATCATAGCAACATCCAGGTATATCGCTCTATCAAAAACAAAAGAAAGGACAACCATTAACGAAACCACAACAACAGCCATAAAATCAAGTGCCATAGCCCTGTCGCTTGCAGTCGGCCCTACCAAAAACCTGATAAATGCAGAAAAAAGGCTTACGCCTATTAACCCGATAACTACATAAACAAATGTCACTGTCCACCTCCAAGATGCCTTTCAAAAGCCCCCTTAATAATTTCCCCGGCCTCGTCAGGATCGGTTGTTTTCACATCAATCCAGTGAATAAAAAGCTCGTCGTCTTTAACATCAAGCGTCATAGTGCCGGGGGTCAGGGTAATTGAATTTGCAAGCCATAATTTATCGTTAGGGTAAACAAGTTTTGTCTTTACCCTAACTATTCCCGGGTTTAAGGGGATTTTAGGAGAAAGAACCCTTTTGGCAACATCTACATTTGCCTTAACAAGTTCAATCATAAAAACAAAGATAAACTTTACCTTCCCCCACAACTGTTCCGGGAGAAAATGGAACATCCCCCTTTTACTAACAAGGGAACCTGTAAACAGTGAGATCACAATCGCAACAAAAATCCCTGTTAACACTTCGTCCAGGGTAGCCTTTCCCGTAAGAAGCAACCAAATAAGGAAAAGCATTAAAATTGTAAAAAACTTTCTTGAAAAATTCACATCCCCTCCCTTTTTATTCAAATTGTAAAACTCTCCTCACTCCCACACAGTCAATAATGATAACTCAAAATAGTAAATATAGTCTAACCTTTTTTGAACAATCATTCATTTTTAACAGGTTTTTGATAAAGTTATCGCTATTTTTTTTCTTTACCGCTCTCCGTAATCTGTTTTATCATACTTTCAACCTGCCCCTTATATCTGGGAAAAGCAGGGGTTGTCTCGGCTTTTTTAAAGTAGTATAAAGCCTTTCGGCCTTTGCCGTTTAAGAAATAATACTCGCCTAATTTCAGGTAAGGCTCCGTAAATTCAGGGTTTAATTTTATCGCCTGCTCACACTTTTCTATTCCGATTTTTTCTTTTCCAAGAGCGAAATTGTACAATGCTTCGGCAAACAAAACCCTTGAAATCACAGTATTGTCTATGTAAATTCCTGCAAAATACCTATCTTTATTTCTCTTTATAACCCACTTTAAATAGGCCAAATGCTTTTTGGCTTCCTTTAACCTTCCTTGATTTAAATAAATATAAACAAGGGAAATCCTCGGCAAAAGGTAGGCCTTTTTTTTCTTAATCGCCATAAGAAAGTAAATTTCCGCTTTATTAAAATCTCCGTTTTCATAATAGTATTCCCCTAACTCATGGTAAAGAAAAGGCGTTTGAAATTGTTCCTTTTCAACAGCACTTTCAAGAAGGGTGAGATAATTGTCAATTTTCCCGCTTTTTTTATACAAATTCGCAAGAAGCCCGATAGTATTCCCCGACGGAGAAAGCCTGAAAGCCCTTCTTGCGTAAGGTATTGCTTCCTCATACCTTCCCGCGTCTTTTAAAGCGGCGGCATAATTGTAGTTAGGCCTTACCCTGTTGGAAGAATACTTTAACGACGCCTTCCATATAGTCAAATTGTTTTGAAAATCAAAGTTTCTCGCAAAAGTCCTGATGCCGAACACGACAATCAAAACAATTGCAAGGTTTTTAAACTTTTTCAAATCTCTTTGAGACAATAGCCACAAAATTTCAAGCAAAATTATTACAAAGAAAAACAAAGGGGCATACAAATTCCTTTCGCTTAAAATGTCATACCCGTTTATTTCAAGCCCCCTTAAAATAAAAGAATTTGACGGCGCAATTAACAACAAATAGGAAAAAT
>WFPG01000032.1 GCA_015487755.1 Acidobacteriota bacterium | reverse complement strand
CTATAAAAAAAATAAAAAAGAGGTAAAGATATGTTGAGTTATTATGAGATGAAAAAAACAAAGGAGTTTTCTAAAAGAAATAGAATTTTAATTATTGTATTTTTTGTAATTCTCTTAAACGGGTGTGCAAAAAAGCCTGAAATAAATATGGTAGGCCCCAAAGGCAAAGGCTATTTTATGGGGATTATGTATGTGCATTACAAGTGTTTTATACCAATGGAATTTATACTTACAATGCAGGAAGATATGCGTACCCCGTGGTCATATGAAACCTTTTTAGGGTTTTTTGGGTTACCGTTATTTTTTGCGGATAATAATGATAAACAGATGAAGGTTTTTGACGATTACGAGTTTTATTTTGTAATTGTAAAAGGAGAGTTGGTTGAGCAAGCCCCAAAACCGATTGGCCCTTATAACTATTTTTATTTTGGTTATGCTATAAAGGTTGACGAAGTTGTATGTGCGAAAGTGGTTGATAAAGAGTTTGTTAATTGCCTGTTTGACAAAAAATTCACTTGGAAAGAGTACGAAAATTACTACTTAAAACACCCGAAAGAAATATTTAAACTATGCCCCTGCAAGCCTTTGAAAGAGATAGAAAGAAGGATAAATTGGGTAACCTTATAAAAAGTGGCTTAAGTGTTCATAAAAGAGTGGTGAATGATTAGGTTTTTATTAAAAAGAGCAACGAAAATCAGGTTGAAACCTAAAAGGGGAGGAAAAATGAGAAAAATGGGGCTTGTTTTAATACTATTTTTTAGTTTCCACACCTTTGCAAACAGAATGCCAATGCCCATACTTGCAGAGCATTCAAGCATTTATCTCTGCATAAAAGACGGTGATATAGTAAGCACCGATTATTGGTTCAGGAAGTATAAAAAAATTTGCAAACTGCCATTTAAATTTGATAGCAATAAAAGGTTTGATAAGCAGTTCAATGTGTTTACATGGAAGGTAAATAAAAAAGAGTTTTTTGTGGTGTTTGATGTATTTAATGACAACCTTGATTATGTTTTTTTATTTGAGTACGAAAAAAACGCTTTAAAACTTAAAAAGTCATTTAAAGGAAAAAATGTTATAGATTGGCATAGAAAAGGCAAGGTAATGACAATAGAAGATAAATTAAAAAATTTAAAATATAAAATGAAACTTCCCGCTTTTTTCATAAAAGGGCTTGTTGAAAACCCTGAATCGGTATTCTGTCAGGTTAAATCCGGGAAGGTATTAAATGAAATGAGAGTTAAAGGTAAATATTACGGCAATTATGTAGTTTTTATTCGCAAGCACTTGATATCCCATATTATTACCGATTTTCTGGTATTTGATGCAAACAAAGAAAAACTTATAACCTTAAAATTAAACTACAATTGCCCTATGGAAAAGGTTGAGTTGGTTCCTGTCAATGATTCGGAATTTTTACTTTTTGCAGGGGTGGGGTATCAGTCTCTTTCTTCTTCATGGGTATTAAACGGCAAGGATAATGTAGATAGTAAAGTTTATTTCTGGGATATTTTTTACATTTTTCTTCAAACCGGCAGGATAGTAAAAGTTCCTATTGAAAGGAGTGACCATCCTCATTACCTTGTGATAGATGGAAAAGCAACTTCATTCTCACATAAAAAAATGTGGGTGGAGCCGATGGGCTTTTCTGCTCTTGAGCATGTGCAAAAACTGTCTGATAGGCAAATTGCCCTTTATTTTAGGGGGATTTCAAAAAAGGGTGGTTATTCCAATATTACACTGATTTATGATATCAACGATTTAAGAAATGCAGCCAAATTTTACCTCAACCCCATTGAGATTAAAGAGATTAAGGAAACAAAGGCAAAAAGGGAGTAAGTAAAGATGGCAGTGTTTGTTAAAAAAGTAAAAACACTATTAAGAAGGGATGAAAAACACAGCAGGAATTTTTCAGTCAGCGAGAGGAAACATGAGCAATTCTATTAGTGATTTTTTAACCAGACTTACAAAAGTGCAAAACATGGCTCTTTTTGTTATAGGGATTTATGGGAATTTAATCCTTTTTCCTTCTTTTTTTGTGTGGAGTGCTTGCAAATACAATCAGTTATTACATCAATTAAAATGCTGTTCTGTTAAAGCAATGATTGAAGATAAAATTGAAAAAAGGAAGGTTACAAAGGATTTTGACATTGAAAAATCCTATTACCTTAAAATTAAACTTCCCCCAAATAAAGAAACTGTTCTAAGGGTAAAAGAGGATTTATGGGAAATTGTAAAAAAGGGCGAAATTATACATGTAATTTATCAAAATGGTGGGAAGATAAAAGAAGTAATTAACAAGAAAGCGGAAATTCAAGATTATGTATTTGGGATGGTGTTGTCTGGTTTAATAAGTATTTATTTGCTGTGGACACTGCCTATAAAAAAGACATTCAATAGGAGCGCTTAATGTGTCAGTTTATTATTTCCGGTGTGTATTTCTTTTTTGGATTGTTTTGGCTGGTGTTTGGCATAGTTTTTCTTTTAGAATTTGTTAAAGAATTATTGATGTTAATTTTTGTAAGAAGGGGGACTATTTATTTTTTAATTAAAAGGGTTTTCTATATGTGCGGGAT
>WFPG01000031.1 GCA_015487755.1 Acidobacteriota bacterium | reverse complement strand
TGATTAAATTAAGCGATGAACAGGTAAAAGAGATTCTTTACAATGAAAACCCTGAGTTTAAACAACTTAAGGATAAGCATTCAAGTTTTGAAATCAGGCTTCAAGAATTGTTAAAGAAAAGCAGGCTTTCTGACCAGGAAGAGCTTGAACTTCATAATATAAAGAAACAGAAGTTGATTCTGAAAGATAAAATGTATGAAATGATAAGAGAGTATAGAGAGAAAAGTCAATCTTAACATTGTAGAAATTTAGGGAGACAGATTGAATAAAAAACAACCTAAAAAAGGGGCTTTTATTCTGCCCAGCCTTTTTACCATATCAAACCTGTTTTTCGGTTTTTCTGCTATTTTATTTGCCGAATCAGGAAGATATCAGGTAGCTTGTCTATTTGTTTTTGTTGCGGCTGCTATGGATATGCTGGACGGGAGAATTGCAAGGCTAACCGGGACTGAATCTCAGTTCGGCGCAGAGTTGGATTCCCTTGTTGATATAGTATCTTTCGGTGTTGCCCCTGCTTTTATATTTTTTCATTGGGGATTTTCCAATGCTTTAAATGATGTCTTCTTGAAAAGGCTCGGCTGGGCAGCCGCTTTTATTTTTGTTAGTTGCGGAGCTTTAAGGCTTGCAAGGTTTAATATTCAAAAAAGTGTAGTAGATTCAAAGTACTTTGTTGGTGTGCCAATTCCTATTGCTGCTATTTTTACAATTTCCCTTGTTTTAAGGTTTCCAGAACCTGTTGAATCACCGCTTTTTAGTTATATTGTTTCAATGGCTGTAATCTTTGTTTCTCTATTAATGGTTTCCAAAATTAAGTATTACAGTTTTAAAAAAGCAAAAATAAAAAAAGAAAAACCTTACTCGTTTGTTATCGTAATAATAGTTCTTTTTGCAGGGCTTGTAATAGCTCCCGCTACAATTCTATTGCTTTTCGCTATTTTCTACTTAATTCACCCCTTCATATTAAGAAACGGGAAATATAAAGAGCCAACCTCTTAACAATTAAATTAAAATATTTTTTTTCAATAAGTTATATTGCCAATTTTGTTTTAAATATTTATATTTTTAGTAAGAAAACAAATAGGAGGATAAAATGATTAACAAAGTTGTATCCTTTATAGATACTCATATAGATAATTTTTCTAAGGCATTTGCAAAGGAAGTGGAAAAATCTAAGTATTTAACAAGATACAAAGGTTTTGATGAGAAAGAAGTAACTGAAAGAGGAAAAACCCTTTTTAAAACCCTTGCTAAATATTTAAAAGAAGAAATGGAAAATAAAGAAGTAGGAAAATATTTTGTAAAAATAGGAAAAGAGAGATATAAAGAGGGGTTTCCATTGTGTGAGGTTATCTATGCGCTTTTCCTTATAAAAAACATATTCTGGAAAAAGATAAACGAAGAAGGTTTTTTATCTTCCACTCTGGAAATTTATATTGCAATTGAAACATTAAAAAAGATTTACGATTTTTTTGATATAGGCGCATTTTACATTGTAAGGGGATATCAGGAAGCAATGTACCATGAGTTGGGCTTAACGGGAAAACTTTCCGAAGAGGATTTGAAAAAGGTGTTTTTTCCCGGCTCATTTAAAAACGATGAGTTAATCCAAAAAATGTCTTATAAAAACATCCCTTTTTTTGATTGGAAGTGGTAAAAAAAAGAGGGCGTTAAAGCCCTCTCATTATTCAAAACTTGCACATGCCTCGGCAGTGCTGTCATAAACCTCAAAGATAGAGATTAAGGTTGTAAGTTGAAGCAGGTCGTGAACCTTTGTGTTTAAGTTTGCAAGTTTCAATTCTCCGCCCTGTTTTTTTGTGGTGGTGTAGGCGCTTGCAAGTTCTCCTACCCCGGAAGAGTCCATGTAAGATACATGTTTCATATCAATCACAATTTTCTTTTTCCCCTGTTCAAGCAGTTCCTTAATTGTGTTTCTTAAAGCAACATCACCTTCCCCGATTGTTATTTTCCCGTTAATTTCCACAACAACCACATCCCCTACATCTCTTGTTTTTATTTTCATGTGTTACCTCCTAAAAATAACTTTATACCCTTTTTAACGAAAACCAGAAATTATTGTTTCATCTAAAATTAAATTTCGGGAAAAATAGGCCTTATGTCAACAGGAACGTCTTTTAATTTTTCAAGCGCTTTTTTCACTTCAGGCTTGATCACCTTGTATGTGTTTACAAATTGCTTGGATTTTTCATAGTCCCCAGTTGCTTGAAGCATTAGAAGTTCGTTAGCCAATTTTGTGAACCCGTCTTTTGCCTTTTCAAGGTTGACAGAGAATTTTTCTGTTTTAGTGTCGTAATTAATCACACCTAATTCTCTCAAATAATTGAAAATTATTATATTTCCTCCGCCGTGTGCTTCATTTATGCCGAACCTGATAGACCTGAATATACCACCAATAAAGGTTGTTACAAGCTGTTTCTCAAACCCTTTCGGGAAAACACCTTTTTCGGTGAGGAAATAGCCGTTATACACCCCTAAAACATCTGCTTTCGCTTCTTCAATAGTTGAGTAGTACTCTTTTAACTCTTTGTTAACCGTGGTTTTCTTGCCGTTTTTTGTAATAATTCCCGGGCCTAATCCGTGAGAAATTTCATGCAGAAGAGTGTGGGTAAAGTATGCGTCAAATGAAACATTCTTCAAAGTATCTTTTGACAAAACTGTATTCGCAATAGGTATCCAGCACATCTTGTACTTTGCTTCGGCAACATTTTTAAGCAACACCTTTTTTGAGCCTTTTGCTTCCCTAACCCTTTCGTCGTTAGGCAGGTTAAATGCCGTTGTCTGCACCCCTGCTCCTGCGTCTCCGCCGCAATAAACTTCATAAACAACGGCAATCGGAGAAGAAAGCCCTCTGTTGAAGTTTTTGTATATTTCGGGTATCGGCAGGTTCTTTTCCATATCAACAAGGTATTTTGCAATTGTTTTTAATTTCTTACTTTCAACAGGGTCTTTAACGGTAACAAAGGATTCAAAAGAAGCTTTATAACCGAAAAGCCTGTCCTCATAAACCTCATAGGGGCCGATAACAACCTCAATTGCATTGTCTTTCATATCCATCCACGCAAGGTCAGATTCAAAGTAATCATTTGAAAGAAAGGCTTTAGCCCTTAATTGCAGGTATTTTTTTACAGTGGGGTTTTCGCAGTTTTCGGCAGCCTCTTTTAATAGTTTTGCCGCTTTCTCAAGGAAAGGCTTGTATTCCTCGCTGTAAGGGATTGCAACAAGTTTTCCCTCTTTATCCCTTCTGATAACGGTAAAGTTTGAGGTAAATTCTTCCTCTTTTTCAGGGTGTGCTTTCAAGAAATTTTCAAATTCTTCCTTTGTCATGTCTTCAGGGTAGAAATTTGCCCCTAAAGGTTTTTCCCCAACTCCTTCAATAAAGGGTTTATCATGGTCAAGCCTGTTAAAAGGGCCGTAGTAGATGTTGAAAAGTTCAAGTTCTTTTTTAGACAATTCATCATTCTTTTTTTCAAGCATATTCCTGATTTCAACATTTCTTGAGTAGACCTGCCTTAAGAAAATCTCATCCATTATCTTTGTCGCTTCAATTAGTTTTCTAAGGACAATTTTTTGTTTTTCATTTATTAATTTGGGGTCAAAAGAGAGTTTTACAGGCGCAAACTTCTTTATTTCCCTGTCAAGGTACTCAATCTTTTCTTTTGTTTTATCCATTTTATTTACCTTTTTTGCCTCTTTTTTTTGATTACAGGCAGTAAAGCCTACAACTAAAAGAATTGTCAGTATTATCGCTATTTTTCTCATAAGTCTCCATCCTTCTCTTCAACATTAAGGGAGAATTTGTAAAGCAATGCACTTACAATAATCATTACTACCAGACCTATTAGTGTTGCAACTCTTTCCGTTGGAGCAAAAAGGTAAGCGTGATGCCCTTCTTTTCCTGCTACTCCCATCCAGTACCACAGCCTTTCAAGGAAATTTATTTTTACATTGTCAAGGCTACCTCCCGGAATCATTCTGAGCACAGCCCCTAAAATTCCAAATAAAGCGGAACCTGCGAGCAAGCCTGAAGCAATAAGTGTTCCTTTCTGTACCCTCTTTTTAGCCAATGATTCGTCATCGGTGCTTTTTCCTAATAGCCATGCTAAAAATCCGCCTACTAAAAGAGGGGTGTTTAATTCTTGAGGAAGGTACATTCCCAATGCAAATGCAAGTGCGGGAACACCTAAAATATCCATTAGCAATGCAACTATTCCGCCTACACCGTATAGAATCCACGGGATATTTGCTTTTGGGTCCATTAAGGTTAAAATAATTGACTTCATAACATTTGCCTGTGGTGCAGGCATTGCTGGGTTAGGCTGGCCGTTAGGCAAAGTAAACCCTAAAGTTGCATTTATTAAATAAATTGCAGCACCGACTGTAGCAGCGGCAATTAAAATGCCTAAAAATTTAAACCTTTCCTGATTGTAAGGGGTTGCACCTAACCAATAACCTATTTTTAAATCTGTAATAAAGCCGCCTGCAACAGATAACGCGGTACAAACAACCGAGCCCATAACAAGTGCTACCGCCATTCCCTTATCTCCGTGCAATCCTGCTTTAACAAGAATTACAGAGCCTATAATCAAGGTAACAAGTGTCATTCCCGATACTGGGTTTGAGCCTACAATCGCAATTGCCCTTGCTGCAACTGTTGTAAAAAGAAATGTGATTACAAATGTAATAATTAAGGTCAGTAATCCGAATCCGAAACTCTTTGTAAGAATATAGTAAAAAACAAATGTGGCGATTATTGCAACCCCTAAAAGGGTGATAATTGTTTTCATTGAAATATCTTTGTCCGTTCTAACTTCTTCGTGTTTTTCGTGGTGGCCGAACATCTGTTTAAACCCTATGGAGAAAGAAGATACAATTACATTAAAATTCTTTACAATTCCCAATAAGCCTGCAATTGCTATTGCACCTATGCCAATCGGCCTGACATAATTGCCGAATATCGCGTTTGCTGTCATTGTTGCGGCGCCGTTTCCTGCAAGGGACTGTGCGTATCCGAAAAAGGGGACAAATACAAACCATGCTAAAAATGAGCCTGCAACAATAACAAAAGCATACCTTAAACCTACAATATATCCGAGTCCTATAAAGAAGGTTGTTGTTTCCATTTTAAAAAGCATCTTTGTTTTGGTGGTAAAGGTTTTGAATGGAGTGCCTAACATTGTCCAGTTGAAGTGAACACCCCAGAACCTTAATGTTTCCGCCACAAAGTCTAATATACCGCCTGCAAGCATTGAAAGAATAAGTGTTTTTGACTGGTTTCCTGCACTTTCCCCCGTTACCAGAATTTCTGTTGTTGCCGTTGCTTCAGGGAATGGGAGAATGCCGTGCTGGTCTGCTACAAAGTATCTTCTTAATGGAATAAGAAAAAGTATGCCTAAAACCCCGCCTAAAAATGCGGCTACAAATATGGTTAAAAAGTGAGGGTTTAAATTAAGCATGAAAAGTGCGGGTAAAGTAAAAATTGCACCTGCAACAACAACGCCTGAGCCGGCGCCTATACTCTGTATAATAACATTTTCAAGAATTGTGTTTTCTCTTGAATATAATTTTCCTATACCCACCGCTAAAATTGCAATCGGGATAGCAGCCTCAAATACCTGCCCGGCTTTTAATCCCGAATATGCACAGGCAAAAGTAAAAACAAAAGCCATTATCATACCCCAGATAATGCTTCTCGGGGTAACTTCCGGAATAATCTTGTCGGCAGGTATAAACGGAATGTACTTTTCACCTTCTTTCAAAGGCCTGTAAGCGTTTTCAGGTAATCCTTTAGGGTTTTCTACTTGCATAACCTCTCCTTTTTAAAATTTTGGTAAACTTACCTAATAACTTTATTGCAAAATCACTTTTTTTT